>LUZV01000097.1 GCA_001603765.1 Anaerolineales bacterium Chloro_02
GTATTACCCCGTAGAGCGTGAGTAGTAATTAAGTGTTATTGCTTGATTCAAGGCAATAACCTAAAATCTTGATAACTCAGATTGATAGGAGCATTGTTTATGAAAAAATCACTTTCTTTCTTATTGCTTGTTGTTTTCTTGATCGGCTCTCTTGCAGCCGCCCCAATGAAGACCGTTTACGCAGCCGCCTTACCGGCTTATGAATCTGCTATTCAGATTCAAAATCTTGATTCGGTTAACGTCGCCAATATTCAGATTGCGTATTACAATCCCAACGGCTCATTGGCAACTTTGCCCGCTCCCTACACTAACCCCGTGGCCGATACGGTTCAACCCGGATCTTCCAACACCTATTTGCCCATTCACCCGAATGCTGGTTTCAAGGGATCTGTTGTTGTCAGCTCCGATAAACAGATTGCTATCATCAGCAACCTGACTATCGCCGCCACTAACCGCGCTCTTGGCACCTACACCGGTGTCGCGGCTGGTGGGCCGTCACTCTTCTTCCCGCTGATCGACAAACGAAACAATGTTTCTGTTTTCAGCATTCAGAATGCAAGCAGTGTCGTTGCCAACTACACCATTGATTTTGTTCCTGTTCCCGGCGGCGGTTATGCTGACATTCCTGATGTCACTGGCTCGCTCCAGCCTGGAGCTGCTGCTACCTACAATATGGCAGATTACAACGGAGCAAACCCTTGGTTAGGCTCAATCAAAGTCACCGCCTCATCTGGAGCACTGGCTGGTGTCGTCAGCAATGTTAACTCCACCAACGCTGCTTCCCCGACCAACGGTGTCTATAACGGTTTCTCCTCAGGCAGCAGCACTTCCATTCTGCCTTTGATCATGGAAAACAACAATGGCAACCGCACCGGCGCAAGCTGCCAGAACCTCGGTCCTGGGGCTGCCACCATTACCATGTCCTACACCCCCTCCGCAGGTTTTCCTGCCCGCACGGCTGATGTGTTCACCAACGTTCCTGAAAATGGAATTGCTGTAAAGGTTATGGATTATCAAGGCGCGACTAAATGGATTGGCGGCGCGACAGTCACTGTTAGCGGTTCAGCAACCATCGCCTGTGTTGTGAACCAGACCCGCCCTGACCGCAAGAATTCCAACCTCTATGAGGGTTTCAACCCAGCCGCCGCAACCGACACAGTGGTTATGCCTCTAATTATGAGCAAAAACGGCACCGAAACCAAAGCATTTACCGCCTTCAGTATTGCTTCCGTTGACGGTTCCAATATCAACGTCACCTGCGATTGGAAGCCAAGCACTGGCTTTGCCGATATTGCTGATACCACCAAGAGTGGCGCCCCGGTTTTAGTTTTTAGCCAGCAGACCGGTTTCAGCGCGGGTAACACTCGCTGGATTGGCAGCGCTGTATGTGTTGAAAATTCTGGAAAATCAATTGTGGCTGTTGTTAACCAAAGCCGTGAAGGACTTCCGGCAAATTATTTGCGCGATGTCACTTCAGCATACGACGCTTTCAATCAGTAATTTCTAGTCCCCAAAGAACGCCCCAAGCTAAATTGGGGCGTTCTTTTATTATGGTATATAATCACATCCTGATAATGCCATGATTGAAATACGCCACTCCTCAATTACTAACTCGACAAAGTCTCAATCAGCGTATGATGATCTGTACCAGGATGGAGGAATTGATCTTTCTGATTCTTACTATTTGTGGTTGTTGGAGAAAATTAAGCCAGTCCCCGGAAAGGTGCTCATTGATGTTTCCTGTGGAAGAGGGAAGCTGGCAATATTAGCCAAAAATAGAGGATTGCGCGTAATTGGATTAGACTTTTCTCTCAGCGCCCTGAAAGTAGCTCAACTGGCGGACCCTGAACTCGACATCTTAGTTTCTGATGGTGAGCAAATCGCTCTTAAGGCAAATTGTGCCGATTATGTGACCCATATCGGGAATCTGGAACATTACCAGAACCCCTCATCAGGCGTTCGTGAGGTTGCGAGACTCTTAAAACCCGAAGGTACGGCTGTTATTTTGCTCCCTAATGGATTTTCAATCGTGGGAAATATTCAACATGTCAGAAAGACCGGGCAGGTGTTTGATGACGGTCAGCCGATTCAGCGTTATAACACGCGCGAAGGGTGGAAGGAGCTGTTAGAAGCAAACGGACTAACGGTTTTCAGGACGATCAGATACGAACACTTCCTTCCGAAAACAAAGCAAGATTGGATTTCACATCTCAAACGGCCGTCCCGGCTGCTGCGCTGGGCGTTGGCGTGGGCAATTCCCTTTAATCTCTCTAATTGTTTCGTCTATTTTTGTAGACGCGCGTCAATAGCAGATTGACCATGTCTTCCATTGCTGAAAAATTAAAGGCGTTTTACGCGCGGCACGGCGGATGGGTTAAAGCGCTGCTCTATTTTGTCTGGGCGCTCTTGTTTGCGTTTTTGGGATACACCGTCTGGAAATCTCGCGATCAGCTGCTGCCCTATTTGGCAAACGCCGACTATTTTCAGTTTTTTATCGTCGTAGCTGTTTACCTGCTAGCCCTTTTCTTTGCTGTACTAAACTGGTCTGTGATCATGCACGCGTTTGAGGGCGGGGTTTCCTTTTGGATGCATGCAAAAATTTACCTTGTTTCCATGGTTTCACGCCGGCTGCCTGGAACTATCTGGTATGTTGGCGGACGGATGGTTTTTTATAAACAATTGGGAGTATCGTCAGTAAAAACAGCCTCAGCCAGTGGGATTGAATATATCGTAAGCTTTGTTGCTGATTGTATACTGGCAGCAATTTTTATCCCGTTAGGGTTTAACCTGCCAAATACTTGGTTGATACCACTGGGGGTGGTAATTCTTTTAGGGCTTTTCGTCCTTCAGCCTAAAACCCTGACCAAAATTATGATCAAACTTAAGCACCCGCTTTCCAAACCTGTTCGGATGGGGCAGGTGATTGTTTGGCTGCTACTTCGAATGGCACTGGTGCTCTCAGGCGGTTTGATGATCTTCTTCACGATTCGTATCTTCACGCCGATGAATTTCAGTCTGCTCTCATTCGTTCTGGGGGCAAGAGCGCTGGCTGGGGCCGCTGGGATGCTGACCTTCCTGTTGCCAAGCAGCATGGGGGCTTCGGACCTGACACTGCTGGCAATGCTTTCAACTATCATCCCAACCTCATTGGCGACAGTCATCGCGCTTTTGGTGCGCATTTATACAACGCTTTTCGAACTGCTTTTTGGTTTGGTGTTTTTCATCCTTCTTAATAAATCACTGCCATTCACTAAAAAGAACGCCATCGAAGCTGAAGAATCTGAGATGGTGACTGAAGGCGAAATTGAGGATGGAAACCAGGAAAATGCTAATTAGTTAATGGTGAGGGGCAGCAACATTGTGAACATCGCCTGATACCGTGAAACGGTGTTTAAATAACCTCCATCCACCTTGCCACCAATCATATAAATATAATCGCCCACTAAAATATAGGCCGCCTCGGTTACCGTGTTACTCGTTTCCGAATTGATATTGACGATCTGCCAATCATTTTCAGCCGGCGTGAAATGATACTGATCGATTGCCCCGCTAACGGAAGACTTTCCGCCTAAAACCGAAATTTTGTCGTACAACTTAATTGCTGCATAACCGGAGAGCCTTTCAGGTAAATTCGATTCAACCAACCAGGGATCTTCGTTTTCCTGCTGTTTATAAGGGCTATAACTCTCGTTTGTGTTCAGATTACCCTTGTTGTCAGAGCCGCCCATGACATAAATTTTGCCATTATCCGCTAACACAGCAGTATGAAATCTTGCTGTAGGCATGTGGCTCTCTTGTTGCCAGGTGTCAGTCAGCGGGTCGTAACGCAGCACGATGTCGAGTGGTTTCAACGAATCCCAGCCTCCAAAAAGGTAAAGCTTCCCCTCAAAAGAGGTCAAACCATAGCCGCTGACCGCTATCGGCAAATCCGCGCATTTCTCCCAGGTGTTCTTGCGCGGGTTAAACACTTCGACAACTTTTGATGGTGCCCCTGTGGCTGCTATTCCGCCAGGAACATAAATCTTTTCACCAATCAGGGCGGCAGATGCATCGTAAACAGCGGTAGGTTTGTGGCTCAATGTGGACCAGGTATGGGTTGTGGGGTCATACATTTCCACAGTGTCCAGCACTCCAGCTTCTGAATGACCACCGATAACGATAATTTTCTCGTCAAAGGTTGCGAAAGCCATGCTGCTCCGGGCGTTGCTCAATGGAGCGAGGCTTTCCCATTTTTGTTGCGGGGCGTTAATTTTCGATTCTTTGCGCCATAAAAAGGAGGGTTTAGTGAGCAAGAGAACCAGCCCGGCCAACAACAGCACCCCCAGAATAACGAGGCTCCACCGGTTTTTGAGGAGCGATTTGGATTTTCCATCCGCAGAATTCTCAACAACCGCTGAATCACTTTTATTCTCATCAGTCTCATTTTGTGAAACGGGTGATTTGATAATGCCGTGCTCAATCGCGAAAAGGGTCGCCTCGGTGCGGGAGGTGACGTTTGTTTTCTGAAAAATATTGCCTATATGGACTTTAACTGTATTAATACTGATGTTGAGATCAATAGCAATTTCCTTGTTGCTCTTTCCCTGCCCAACAAGTTGCAGGACCTCAATTTCGCGTTCACTTAGCAGGTTGTCATCCATATTTAGTGTTTATCGTTACCGTTTTTTCGATATTATTATTGCAAACCAACCATAAAAAAGTAAGGTCTCAAGCGCCCCGAACCGCGCCAGCCCAGATCGGACAGATAAAGTATAAACGAAATTCGAATTTCACTCAGGCTAGTGATTCATGATGAATGGGAAAAATTGATACCACAACTTTGCGTTCGGATCATTCCCGCTTACATAATTCGTCCGCCCGGTGCCGCCGTACCAGCGGGCTTCCGATTCCAAGCGCGGACGCCCGCCTTGGGTGGAGGCATCCCAGTTGATATCCACATCCGTGAAAGTGATCGGCACAGCGTAGCCGAAGCAGTAGTTTCGGCATGAGTCTAAAGTGCTTTTTTCCACCACCATAAAATGCAGGTGATGCCCGGAACTTAAGCCTGTGTCGTCGGCGCGCCCGATCTTCTGACCCTGGGCAACGTACACCCCTTTTTCCTTTAATTCAGGCGGGATGCTGTTTTGCGCGAAATGCATATAGATCTGATAGGTCCAGGGGTTGGTCGTCCGATCTTCAAGGGTGATGCTGTTAGTGCAGCCCGCGTCTCCGTTGCGGCAGGTGTCGCGCCAATGGTAGACATAGCCGCTCTTGGCGGCGGTAACCTCAAACATACTGCCATCGGCGAAGTCGTACGCGTTCGTGCAGTAATATTTTGGAGTGCAGGATGAATGGGCAACCGACCAGGTGAGGCGTTTGGTCAGCCCAGCCTGCCAGGGCAGCTTATAGCCGCCATAAATTGCGGCGGACGGACCCGCTTTTGGCTCGGCGTTAGGGTTAAAGCGCCCGGCAATTTCGTCATCTCTAAAATCTGTGGTCATGAAGAGATCCGCAAAACCGGGATCCGAGGTGAGGTGCAACGTCCAACTTCCAACAGCATCATCCCAAATAGCCAGCACAATTTGCGGTTCTCGGGCAAGGGTCGCGCCGGTCTCCGGATCGTTTTCAGCCATCCACAACACTGCCTGCGTTTTTGCTTCGTTAAAATGGATATCGTCCAAAGTCCAGTTTTCTTCGCCAGCGTCGCGGATCAACGCTGGCAGTTGGGTGTAAAGCAGTTTTTCCAGCGGTGTTAGCTCCGTGCTTGCGGGGGTTGGAATGATGATTTCTTTCGCGGTGGTGAGAGCGTTGTCTCCCAGAAGCAGGTAAACCGTGATAAGTGCCAGAATTAATATCGGAATCCAGATTTTTGAAGACCGCCTGTTGGGCGGTGACGGCTCAGTATCAGGTGTGTAGGTTTGGTCGCTCATAAGTTTCTCTCAAAGGACAGATAATCATCATCAAATATGGTGCAAGTATCCTGCCAGCATAATTGCGTGCGTTTTCTAACGCGTCCAGACCAAAACACTCGCGGCGTCCGCTGCCTTTTCCGTGCTCAACCTTTCGCGGATGCCCTTTTGCGTTATACTTAAGATGTCAAGCTGCCATGCTCACCAAATATGGCAAGATTACTCATTTATCAGGAGGATGTGCATGCCACCCAAGGGATGGGTTGAAATTAACGAATTGTATTGCAAGGCTTGTGAAACCTGTGTTATCGATTGCCCCACACAAACGTTGGCACTCGACATGAGCCGTCTTAGTCCGAAGGGCTATCACCCCGCTTTTATGCTTCACCCCGAAAACTGCACCGCCTGCGGCACTTGCGCTGTGGTCTGCCCTGATGCTGCCATCACGGTTTACCGCGGTGTGCGTCCGGGTTCGAAAACGGAAGGAGAAGGCGCGTAATGGCACTTGAACTTATAAAAGGCAATATTGCCGTTGCTGAAGCCGCTATCCGGGCTGGTTTGGTCTCATATTTTGGCTATCCCATTACGCCCCAAACCGAGCTTCTCGAACATCTCAGCGCACGCATGCCGGAGCTTGGGCGCGGTTTTGTGCAGGCAGAAAGCGAGTTAGGCGCGATTAATATGGTCTATGGCGCTGCCTGCACTGGTCTGCGCACGATGACCTCCAGCTCCAGCCCTGGCGTCAGCCTCATGCAGGAAGGTATCTCATACCTGGCAGGCACAGAACTGCCTGCCGTAATCGTGGACGTCGTTCGCGGCGGTCCGGGCTTGGGCAATATCGCGCCCTCTCAGTCCGACTACACGCAAATGGTGCACGGAGGTGGTCACGGAGAGTATCACGTGATCGTGCTCGCACCAGCCTCAGTGCAAGAAGCTGTCGACCTGACAGGTTTGGCGTTTGATATCGCTGAAAAGTACCGCATGGTTGTCTGCTTGCTGCTGGATGGCTTTTTAGGGCAGATGATGGAGCCTGTGGTGCTGCCTGAATTCCAGCCAGTGCGCACTATCCCGCCAGCCTGGGGCGTGGGCAGCCCGGATTCCAAAGAGCGTGTCGTTCTGACCTCCATTAACATCGATCCGCCCAGCCAGGAAAAATTTAACGTCAAGATGATGACCCGCTGGCAGGAAATCGAAGCGAACGAGGTGCGCTTTAAGA
The DNA here is from genome assembly GCA_001603765.1 of Anaerolineales bacterium Chloro_02. GTDB lineage: Bacteria > Chloroflexota > Anaerolineae > Anaerolineales > Anaerolineaceae > Mesolinea. The sequence continues at coordinate 7,105 of LUZV01000097.1, forward strand.
GTTACTACCTTGAAGACGCGGAGTATGTTGTCATTGGCTACGGCACTGCCGGGCGCATCGCGCTCTCGGCTGTGCGTGCCGCCCGCGAACAAGGGCACAAAATTGGGCTTTTGCGCCCCATCACACTCGCGCCCTTCCCCACCAAAGCAGTGGACGAATTGGCTGCCAGGGTAAAAGGCTTCCTGGTGGTGGAGATGAGCAACGGTCAGATGCTGGATGATGTCAACGCGATTGTTGCCAAACGCGCGCCCGTTGATTTCTACGGACGCATGGGAGGAGTGGTTCCTTATCCTGACGAAATCGCCAATGCCATCAGCGAGCTGATCAATGGCGATCACGACCCGAACGCTGACGCGCGCGGCAAATGGCTGGCGTATATGCGCAAGCTTGTGGGGATGGGAGAGTAAATCATGGTTGAAACAGATGTGAAAATTGTCTATAAACGCCCAGCCGGTTTCACTGACCGCGTCACGCACTACTGTCCGGGCTGCACGCACGGCGTCGCTCACCGGCTGATCGCTGAAGTGCTCGAAGAAATGGGCGAGCTCAACAATACCATCGGCGTCGCGCCGGTGGGATGCGCCGTGTTTGCCTATAACTACTTCAATTTCGACTTCGTCGAGGCCGCGCACGGTCGCGCGCCAGCCATGGCAACCGGCATCAAGCGCACGCTGCCTTCCAAAACGCTCTTCACCTACCAGGGTGATGGCGACCTGGCATCGATGGGGATGGGCGAGATCGTAGCTGCTGCCGCCCGCGGAGAGCAGATTACCGTCATCTTCATTAACAACACCAACTACGGCATGACTGGCGGGCAGATGGCGCCTACCACACTCCCCGGTCAGAAAACCTCATCTTCACCCCTTGGGCGGGATGTGGAAACGCAAGGTTACCCCATCCGCACGGCGGAGCTGCTCGCCACGCTGGACGGCGCCTCCTTTGTGGCGCGCCGCTCCCTCCACGACGCCCGCAGCATCCGCATGGCAAAGCGCGCTTTGCGCACCGCTTTTGAAGTACAAAAGCACGGTTTGGGGTTCTCGATGGTAGAGCTGCTGTCCATTTGCCCCACCAACTGGGGGCTAAACACCGAAGACTCCCGCAAGTGGCTGGCTGAGCACATGCTGCCTTACTACCCCGTGGGAGATTTCAAGGTCTCCACCGCGGTGAGCGAAATGAAGATTGGAGGTAATTAGCATGCAGGCTGAAATTATCATTTCGGGTTTTGGCGGACAAGGCACACTCTACGCCGGGCAGGTCTTGGCTTACGCTGCCATGGACGAAGGCAAATATGTAACCTGGATCCCATCTTACGGTCCTGAAATGCGCGGCGGAACGGCAAACTGCACCGTGGTCATCTCTGATGACGAGATCGGTTCGCCCACGGCTCTTCACCCCACCGCCGTAATTGCCATGAACCTCCCTTCACTCGACAAATACGAGCCGATGGTCAAACCGGGAGGCTATCTGATTGTGAATGAAGACATGGTCAACCGCGCCTCAACGCGGGATGACATCCACGTTCTGATGGTTCCCGCCAGCAAAATCGCACAGGAAATTGGCAATGAACGCGCCGCCAACATGGTGCTGCTTGGCACCCTGGAAGGCAACATGCACCTGCTCAAAGAGGGCGCTCTTGAACGCGCTCTCGAAGCTCACACAGCCGCGCGGCTGAAGAAATTCATTTCGATGAACATTGAAGCTCTGCACCGCGGCGCGGAGTATCAGGCTGACTAACTCAGCCCGGCAGGAAGATCAGGCGCTCAAACTAATGAGCGCCTTTTTGTTTGAAGGCGCGGCTGCTCGAGGTCTTGATAGGCTGAGCGGATAGCGCTGATTGGGGGCTGCGCCTTTGCGCTGCTGAGAACGGTATAATACTGTTACATATGGATGAAGTTTTTAACCCTCCGCGGCGAGTAGGTGTGGCGTTCAACATGACCCTGGCACTCCTGGCGCTGTTTGGCGCGCTGGCTTTGCTGATTGTTGAGTCAGGCAGCCTCTCGCGCGAGCCAAACTGGTTACTTTTGCTCCCGGCAGTCCCTTTGCTGCTGCTTTCAGCCTTCCTGTTCTACCGGGTCTTTCTGCTTTTCAGCACACATTATCTTCTAAATCGCGCCACGCTCGAGCTTCAATGGGGCTTCCGGCGCGAGATCATCCCCCTGGACGCGATCGATTGGGCGCATCCGGTCTCAGACTTTGACACTCCGCTGCCTCTGCCCGGTTTTCTGTTGCCCGGTCAATATTACGGCGCGCGCCAAATCCGCGGTTTAGGAACGGTGGAATTTGCCGGCACAGAGAAAGCCAACATGGTGCTGATCCGCAGCGGTGAGCGCCACTTCGTTATTTCCCCTGTCAGCGCGCGCGTATTCTCAGAATCCCTCGAGCGGCGCTCTGAACAGGGCGCGGCTGAGCTGATCGAACCAACCTCAGAGAATATGCGCACCATGCTGAGCGGCATCACTCAGGATAAAACCGTAAAAACCATCCAGATCATCAATCTCAGCGCTCTGCTGCTATTGGCAGCCGCCGCGGCGGCGCTCAGCGCCACCCGGATGGAGATCACCTGGGTCACGCTCGAGAGAGTTACATCGAACCGCTTGCTGCTGTTGGTGCTTTTGGGCGTGCTAACCTGGCTGATTAACAC
>LUZV01000322.1:0-142 GCA_001603765.1 Anaerolineales bacterium Chloro_02
ATGTGCTGTCGGTTACTTAATGATAAATCCACCAGGCGGGCAGGTTCGCTGGAAAGAACGGCGGAAATATCAGCCATCAGACCCTGCCTGTCGTAGGCAGTGATTTGCAGTGGGACCGGGAACGTTTGCGAAGCGCTGCCCC
>LUZV01000322.1:156-2421 GCA_001603765.1 Anaerolineales bacterium Chloro_02
GTTCGGTATCCCGGACGCGCAAGGCATTCGGGCAATCTGAACGGTGAATGGTGACCCCGCGACCGCGAGTGATATAACCGATGATCTCATCACCGGGCATCGGGTTGCAGCAGCGGGCGAAATTAGTCGCCAAGCCTGAAAGACCGGTTACCATAACGGAGCTGCTGTCGGCATTACTTCTGGGCGTCTCGGGGATCAGGGCATCCTCATCCGTAAGGCTTGGTTTGCTGACCTCTTCAATGCGGGTAATCAGTCTTCCCATTGGGATATCGCCGCAGCCAATCCCAACATAGAGGTCGTCGAGAGTGCGAACATTGAAACCGGAGACATAATCATTCAGGTCAATCGAAGTCAGACCGAGCCGCTTGAACTCTTTCTCAACAAGGAGCTTACCGTGTTCAAGATTCTGTTCGCGGGCTTGCTGTTTAAACCATTGTTTAATCTTCCCTCGTGAGCGGCTGGATTTAACTAATCCCAAACTGGGATTCAGCCAATCGCGGCTGGGTCCTCCGCGGTTGACTGTCAGGATTTCCACCTGGTCCCCAGTTTGAAGGGTGTAATCGAGCGTCACTATTTTGCCGTTTACTCTCGCGCCGCGGCAGCGATGACCTATATCGGTGTGCACCTGATAGGCAAAGTCAATAGGGGTAGAACCTGTCGGCAGGTCGATCACATCTCCGCGAGGTGTGAAAACATAGACGCGATCGTGAAAAATGTCCGATTTCATGCCGTCAATCAGTGCCTGGTTGTCATCAATCTCCTGAGACCAGGCAAGCAGATTGCGCATAGATTGCACCTTCTTTTCATATTCAGTTGAGAGGGTAGCAGCGCTCTCTTTGTAGCGCCAATGTGCGGCAACGCCATATTCCGCATTGTGGTGCATTTCCCAAGTGCGGATTTGCACCTCAAGCGGTTTTCCATCGCTATAAATTACAGCAGTATGAAGCGATTGATAGTTATTTGGCTTTTTTGCCGCGATATAGTCATCAAATTCGCCCGGGATAGGCTGAAAGTGGAGATGGACGATACCTAAAACTTTGTAGCAAGTTTCAACATCATCTACAATGACCCGCACCGCGCGAAGATCGCGAATCGAGTCGAAATTTTTGCTTTTCCCTTGCATCTTGCGGTAGATTGAATAGATGTGTTTGGGTCGACCGGAAATGGTTGCCTTAACCTCCGCCTTGCCGCAGAGGTCTTGTAGGTCCGCAACGATTCGCTCAATTTCCTGGAAGCGTTTTGCTCGCCTTAAAGTCAGCTGGTCAGCAATTTCTTTATATTTTTCTGGGTTGGTATAGCGAAAGCCTAAATCCTCCAGCTCCCATTTAAACTGCCAAATGCCAAGCCGATTTGCCAATGGGGCAAAGACGTCCAAGGTTTCCTGCCCAATGACGCGCTGTCTGTCGAGTGGCAAAGAACTCAAAGTACGCATATTGTACAAACGGTCAGCCATTTTGATGACAACCACCCGAATATCATCGCCAATTGCCAAAAGCATTTTGCGTAAAGTTTCCGCAAGGTCATCAGACAGTTTCATTTCAGAAACTGGGTTAGCTGGTGGTAAAGGTGTGCGTTCCGGAGGATGTTGATCAGCGCGAGAGAGTTGAGGGAGCGCAGTGATGCGCGTGACATCTTCTACAAAACCGGTGATGGAGCGGCCGAATTCCTTTCGCAATTCTTCAACTTTGGTTGGTGTATCCATGAGGACGTCGTGCAGCAAGCCGGCGGCCACGATATTTGGCGAGGCTTCGAGATCGAGCAGGATGTTCGCGACGCCGAGGCAATGCGTAAAGTATGGCTGACCGTTGGCGCGAGTTTGTCCCGCGTGAACCCTTTCGGCAAAGCTATAAGCTTTTTGAATTAGCTCTCGTTCAGCCTCGGAATAGCTTTTTGGCAATTTTGCAACAAATTGATCCCTGTCCATACGGTATTAATTGTAAGCCACAATTCGAGTGTCGCTTACTTAAGCTTTTCCATGCTTGTCCAATCCCGATTAAGGCGCATACTGTGTAGAACTTGCCGTTCTTGATCTGTCAGGTTGTCCGTGATCAGACTCGTCATCAGCTGACCAATACCTGGACCGAGCATGAACCCCTGACCGCAAGCTCCGGTAGCTAAGAGAAAACCCTTTATACCCTCCACCTCACCCAATATCGGATTTCCGTCTGGTGTCATCGGGTAGGTGCCCCGCCATGTACGGCGCACGCGGCAATTTGCCAAGGCTGGCATAGTTTCGATAAGCCGTTTACTGGCAAGCGGTAGAAA
>LUZV01000098.1 GCA_001603765.1 Anaerolineales bacterium Chloro_02
GCCATTAGCCCAACAATGAGTTTTACTGCTGCCTGAAGTGGCGAACGGAATTCAAGAATGACTAAAAAGATGCCAATATATTGAACTGCCAAGGCAAGGATGTTTAGCGCCCACTGTCTTCGTGCCAGGTTAACCCCTGCCGCGACAAGGGCGAGCACTACCGCGATAGAGCGAATGGTTTCGTTCATGGCAAACCTACCTGGGTATAGAAAATGATCGCCATGACCAAAATGAAGAACAAAGACCAGAGCACACCGGCTTCGCCTTCGAGAGTCAGCCTAAAAAACCTCGCCGCGTCACTCAGGCGGATAAAAACCCACCTGGCAACCGCGTAAACCCAGTTTAAGCTGAGAGTCTCGCGCAGGGCTTTCAGAACCCCGAGCCATACTCGGGCGAATGGCAACCGGGATAGAAAGTTTGGATCAGTCAGTCGGATGCCGAGTTTCTTCATCAAGCCGTAGCCAAGCAGCACCAAGCCGAGGCTGACGGCGCTTCCCCACCAGGTCCCAACAGTCAGGACATCAACCCAACCAACAAGATTTAAGATCAAAATAATCTGAATCAGGAGAATCAAGCCAAGAGGGTAGGTGATGCGAGCGAATTTTTCCAGCCCAGTGACGGTGCTGTTGGCTTCAATAATATACCTGAGATATCCACCAAGGAGCATGGCGTGGCTTAGAATCATCGCAGCGCCGGTGACGGAGAGACCTTTGCTGAGCAGCGCGCTCCAACCAGAGGCGGCCAAAGTATACGGCAGCCCTAACAGCCCGATCAACCCCAAGAGGGGAATGAACCGAATGCGGCGGATTGGAGGGTCAAACAGGAACAAAACGCCGCCAGAAAGAAGCAGCGCTAACCCCCACGCCCGGCTTTGCGCTGGCTGACCATTCAGCGCGGTCTGTAAAGCAAACGCTGAAAGCGCCATGATCCAATAAGGTCTGCCTTCATAGGTATCCTTGCGCGTAAACCACATGGCTGAGGCAAAAAGCGCGGCAAGAACTGTCAGAATGGAAATGATCGACACCAGGCTTTGTTTCAGGATGAGAATTTCTGAAGGCAAATAGGCGATTAAGACTAACGCGGAGGCAACAGGCGTGAAGCGCAACAGCAAACCTGTGCCGCGTTTCAGCTCAGCGGATTCAAGCATTGGGGGGTTGAGCATCAGCACGCCCAACCGCAATCCAGCCGCGATCAAAAAGAACAGGCTGGCGGTAGGCGGGATCTGATCAAAACCCAGCCCCGCCGTGACCTGCCAACCAATGGCGGTGGCAGCGATCAGTACAAAATTGCTGACCAGCCTAACGCCGTAGAAGGTTGTGAGTTTGGCAGTGCCAGTTGGGTCGTGAGTGAGGATGAGCAGGTAGATCAAAACGGAGAAGTCGATCACCGCCCAGGCAATAGACATCGTCAGCGGGCCTTTTGACATGATTGATAAGAGACTAAGACCCGTGACCACCAGCGCTCCCGCTGAGGTTTGGGGAGTGGTGGTTGCTGACGCGCGGCTGGAATCAGTCAGGATCACCGCGATACACAAAGCCAGGTTGGCAACCATGTAGGACCAGTTGAGGTAATCAATCCGAAAGGCGATGGTGGTATGGTAGAGTGACTCCGGCTGCCAATGGATCAGGTTAATTTCGATCGGCAAATACAGGCGCAGCACAAGCGCGCCGATCAGCGCCAGCGAAGCGCCGGTGATGGCAATAATCCAGGAGCGGGCAAAATTAGGCTTTATCCTTTGGGCAATGGTTAGCCCAATGGCAGAAAGCCAAAGTATGCCGAGTATTCCAAATAGCGCCATGAGATCAATTCATTTCAAGGGGTCAAAGAATTTCACCCGTCAGACGGTGCAAAAAGCGCCCGCCGCCAGCTTCACCGAGCCATTCCTGACCATTTACGATCATTTTACCGCGCAAAAAAACCTTGGTAGGATAGCCGCGCAGCTTCCAGCCTTCGTAGAGGTTGTAGTCTGTGCGGTGGCGCGCCCATTCCACCCCGTAAGTAACCTCCTTTTTCGGGTCCCACAAGGCAATATCCGCGTCCGAACCGACCTGGAGGGTCCCCTTTTTGGGGTACAGCCCGAAAATGCGGGCAGGGTTGGCGGAGGTTAGTTCCACAAAGCGGTTGGGGCTGATTTTGCCGGAATTGACCGCGGCAGTCCAAAAGACTGGCAGGCGGTCTGCCAAACCGGGCAATCCGTTGGGAATTAAAGTGAAGTTTTGCTCACCCAATTCTTTACCGGGGATCGCGATTTCCTTGCCTTCGTACAGGATCGGCTTTCTGCCGTTGAAGAAAAAGGGGCAGTGGTCAGTCGCGAGCACCTGGATCGTGCCATTTTCAAGACCTCGCCAGAGCCCTTCCTGATCCACAAATTTGCGCATAGGCGGAGAACAGATCCATTTCGCGCCGTCAGGGCGTTTCAGGTCCTCTTCGGTGAAGAAGAGGTACTGCGGGCAGGTTTCTCCCATGGCAGCCACGCCGTGCTCGCGCGCGTAAGCCAGCTGATCCACCTCACCCGACACATTCATATGTACCAGGTAGAGCGGTGAGTCTGCCTGTGCGGCAAGCGCGGCTGCGCGCAGGCTCGCTTCCACCTCACCCCAGGCAGGGCGCGTGAGGGCGTGGTGAATGGGCGCGGTTTTGCCTGCCGCGAGCGCTTCCGCGATCAGTATGTCGATCACATCGCCGTTTTCCGCGTGCACCATTGTCAGCAGACCGTGCTTCCCGCCGACGCGCATCACTTTGAAAATGCTGCCGTCATCCAGACGCAGCCGACCGTTATAGGCGGTAAAAACCTTAATGCTGGTGATGCCCAGGCGCGGCAGATCCGGAAGTTCTTCAGCCACCTCGTCATTGTAGCGGGTGATGTTCATGTGCAGGCTGTAATCGATGCTGGTCTTGGGATCTGCCATGGCTCGGTGCCTCGCGACATTTTCCGCCAGACTGACAGGCTCTTGTGACACAAAATCAATCATTGTCGTCGTGCCGCCAAACGCCGCGGCTTTTCCGCCCGTGTAGTGGTCGTCTGCCGAAATAGTTCCCATCATCGGTAATTCGAGATGCACATGCGGGTCGACTCCGCCCGGCAAGACCATGAGACCGCTGGCGTCAACGATCTGGGCATCTTCATCCTGGATATCTTCCGCGATCTGGCTAATGGTTTCATTTTCAATCAAAATATCAGCCGCGCGAGTTTGCTCAGCGGTAATGACGGTTCCATTCTTGATGAGTGTCTTCATAAAATCCTCACTGTTTTCCGAAAGAAATTCCACTTAGCATTGCCAGCAAGGCAGGGTCAAGAGGAATTTCGGGGAGAGGCGCTGCCTGATAGGCTTCGCCGCGGGCGGCACGTTCACGCAGGGCAGCCCAGAGAACAGGGCGCTCCTGGTCGTGCACTGGCAGCTCGCTCAAATCAGTCGCGGCTCTCACATGGCGAATGGTGGTGTAGAAAAAGGTTATGCGCTTCCACTTTCCGGCTGGGATTGGCACCGGGAGCTGGATCAGGCTGCCCAACTGGAGCTTGAAATATTCCTCGTGAGCTCTGGGATGGTCTGACTGGTCTCTAAACAATTCCTGGCGGGTAGTCAGCTCGTGACCGATGATCGGCGCGAGCCATTTTATCTGCCAGCGCTCGTGGCTGGCAAAGCTTCCGGTCTGATAGAGCGCCAGGTAATCCACGGCGATTACTTTTGGAGCGCTCTTGAGGGGAATACGATACCAGCCGAGCAGGCGGGCAATATCCAAATCCTTTTGGTTCGGGACGATTGCCACCAGCACCAGGCTGGTATCTTCGATGGCATCAAATGCGCTCAAATGGCTCCTTTAGAGCTGAACGTTAGCCTTATGGTTAAATTCTTCGATCAAAGCGTCGATTTCAGGCTGCTGCGCCTGAACTTCGAGCCAGTAATCAGGATCGTACCACTGAGCCATAATCTCTTCGTAGGTACGTCCTTGCTGTTCAACCCAGGTGTAGTACTTGAGGTTGTGAATGCGCTTACGCTCACGGTAGCCGAGCTCTTCCATATTATCCGTTGTGATGGCTTTCAGGTAGCGGGCTTCATCGGCGATGGCATCAACCTTTCGGTACTCACCGTACTCCTCATGCATTTCAACAAGACGGCTATGGTAGAGTTCCATTGAGTCGGTCAGCAGCGTCAGGACGATATCCTGCTCGGTCAGTTCGTTGTATTTGGCGAACTTAATGGCAGAGATCAGGTTGGAGATACTGGAAAAACCGAGCAGATCGAGCTGGTTGACGAAGGCTTCGTCAAAACCTGAGTCAATCAAATGCTGTTTGCCTTCAGGTTCATTGAAAAGGCGCGCCAGTTTGACCACAGCTTCGTCATCAATAGCGGTGATAAAGTCGGTGTTTTTTACATTGTGCACCCAGGGCACATGCTTATCGCCAATGCCTTCGATGCGGTGCGCGCCAAAACCGTTATTGAGCAGGGTCGGGCACTGCAGAGCTTCGCTGGCGACGATCTTCATGCCGGGGAATTTCTGTTTAAGGTAATCGCCGGCGGCAATTGTGCCGGCGGAACCGGTAGCGGACACAAACCCCGCCACATGATCCTTTTCGCCCATGAGTTTATGAGCGACCTCTTCCATGGCGTTGCCGGTGATCAGATAGTGCCACAGATAATTGCCAAACTCCTCAAATTGGTTGAAGATCATCAGATCCTCACCGCTGCGGCGCAGTTCCCAACATTTATCAAAGATTTCTTTGACGTTTGACTCTGTTCCAGGGGTAGCAATGACTTCATCCGCCACGTTGCGCAGCCAGTCAAAGCGCTCTTTGCTCATCCCCTCGGGCAAAATTGCCACTGATTTGCAGCCCAGAAGGTGAGAGTCGTAAGCGCCGCCTCGGCAATAGTTGCCGGTGGATGGCCAAACGGCTTTTTGGGTGGTTGGATCAAACTGACCAGTTACGAGCGCCGGAACAAGGCAGCCAAAAGCCGCGCCAACTTTATGAACACCGCAGGGGAACCACTTGCCTACCAGGGCGATCACGCGGGCTTTGGTGCCGGTGAAACTGGAAGGAAACTCCAGATAATTCACGCCGCCAAACAGACCCCCATGAGCGGTTGGTTCGTTGTGCCAGGTGATCCGGAAGAGGTTGAGGGCGTGAAGATCCCAGAGACCAATATCTTTCAGCCGGGCTTGAATGTCCGCGGGAACCAGCGAAGGGTCGCGCTGCTGTGCCAGAGTTGGGATGATGATCTTGCGCTCACGCACGCGCTGCAGGGTTCGTTCGAGGCGTTCGGGTTTGATGGATAAATCGATTTTTGTCATTTTTTAGTCCTTTGGTCAGTTATTTTCTTTCACCCGATCAAGCCGGGTTGGATCAAGGGACTTATCCGGTCCCTCGGCAACGATATAAAGCGGACGTCCTTTCGCCTCTTCATAGATACGCCCGATGTACTCACCGAGCACACCCATGCCAATCAGCAGGATTCCAGCCAGGAAGATCATGGTCAGCCAGGCTGCCAGAACATAAGTGAGATCAAAGCGGCTGAAAACTGCCAGGCAAAGATAAATTACCAGCAAGATCAAACTGAGAGCAACCAGGCCGACGCCGCCAGTGGTGAGCATCTGAAGCGGGAAAGTGGAAAAACCGGTTACCGCGTTCATTGCCAGTTTGATCATTTTCTTGAGCGGATAGTGGGTTTGTCCGGCGTGGCGCGCGGCGCGTTTGTATTCCACGCCAATCTGCTTAAAACCAACCCACGCGCCCATCCCGCGAAGGATGCGGCTGCGTTCGCGCATCTGGTTGATAATTTCCAGCGCCTGACGGTCGATCAGGCGAAAGTCGCCGGTGTTGAGCGGCATTTTGACGTCGGTGATCTTGTAAATCATCTTGTAAAAGAGCGACGCGGTGGTCAGTTTGAACCAGCTCTCGCCTTCACGCTCGGTGCGCACTGCATAAACCACCTGATAACCTTCGCGCCATTTTTTGATCAATTCGAGGATCACTTCGGGCGGGTCTTGCAGGTCAGCGTCAATGATGACGACTGCCTGCCCGCGGCTGTAATCCATGCCGGCGGTCACAGCGATCTGGTGCCCAAAGTTGCGCGCAAAGATAACCGGGCGCACGCGGGGATCCTGGGCGGCGAGCTTACGAATGATGTCCGTGGAGCCATCTCTACTGCCGTCATCCACCAGGATGAGTTCCCATTCTTCGTTTGTTTGATTCATGACCTCGCTGACACGCGCGTAAAGCAGGGGTAAGTTCTCTAGTTCGTTATAAATTGGGGCAATAATTGTAAAGACAGGGTCAGACATGAAGCGCCTCTTTCAGTTTTTTTAGAGTTGGCTCGATGACCGGAGCTGGTTCCACCGCCTGCATTGCCGCGCGGACATCCTTCAATCCGCTGCCTGTGCAGAGCACCAGGGCGGGTTCATCAGGATGGTGCAGACCCTGCTTTAAGGCAGCTTTCAGCCCGGCAAAGGCAGCCGCCGCCGCAGGTTCTACAAACAGCCCGGCTTTGCCTAAAGTGGGGATTGCCCGCAGGATTTCTTCGTCTGAAACGGTCAGGAAGTAACCACCGCTCTGTCGGACGCGGTTCAGCGCGCGCAAGCCGTCGCGCGGCAAATCCACGCTGATGCTGTCGGCGATAGTTTGCGCGCTGACTGGGTCCACACGCTCCGCTCCTGCCTTGAAAGCGTTGTAGATGGCTGCTGAGCCTTCAGCCTGCACGCCAACGATGCGCGGAAGTGTGTCAATCCAGTCTAAAGCGAGCAGGTCCGCAAAGCCTTTTGCCACGCCGCTGAGAATATTACCGTCGCCGACCGGAATAAAAACAGTCAAATTCTGCGTTTTGGGGTCCATCGTGCGGATGACTTGCTCCCAAATTTCCAACCCGGCGGTTTTTTTACCTTCCACGGTGTAGGGGTTGTAACCGGTATTGCGGTTATACCAGCCGAACTCTCTCGAGGCTTCGATGCTCAGGTCAAACGCCTGGTCATAAGTGCCGTCCACCAGTACGACGCGCGCGCCAAAAGTCAGCAGTTGGGCGATTTTAGCGGGCGGAGCGCTGCGTGGGGCGATGATGAGCGCTTGTTTCCCAGCGCTGGCTGCCATGCACGCCATTGCCGCGCCGGCGTTGCCGGTGGAAGCGGCGATGATCGTATCGATACCGGCTTCAACCGCACGCGCGACAACCAGTGCGCTGGCGCGATCTTTGAAAGACGCGCTTGGGTTGCGGCTCTCGTCTTTGATCCAGAGATCTTTCAGCCCGAGGTCTTTTTTGAGAGCATCGGGTTGGTAAATTGGCGTCCAACCGACCTGGTGGAGGGGAGAGTGCTTAAAACCGGGGTCGGGAGCTGCCAGTAAGGGTGCGTAGCGCCAGATTGAAGCTTCCGAGCTGCGGAGGATCTCGGATGGATCGATTTCTGAGGGGTTGGTCTCAAAACTGAAGTGGGCATCCAGATTGCCGCCGCAAGCCAAACAGGTATAGACAACCTGGTCTGGCTCAAAGCTTTGCCCGCAAACAGAACATTTAAAATAGCTAATCGGCATTATTTTCCCATTTTTCCGGCGAAAATATTCTCCGTCATAATCCCCAGCCCCCTCAATTAGAGGAGGCTGAGGAAATAGTCTTACCCGACATTCCGACTAGGCATTTCAGAGATAGTTTCGACAGTTCGTTGATTCGAACGCAACAAGCCTAAGGGACGATCCAAGTGCCGGTCTTGCCCTCAAGCGCGTCCTTGATGTGCTCTGGGTCGGTGATCAGCGCCTTTTTGCCGCCGTGATCCATATACTTCAGGATAGCTTCGATCTTGGGCAGCATTGAGCCCTTGGCAAATTGACCTTCCGCCAGGTATTGGCGAGCTTCCGCCACGGTCAATTCATCCAACCACTTTTGGTTGGGCTTGTTAAAGTTGATCGCGACTTTCTCTACCGCGGTGCTGATCAGGAAGAGATCAGCCTCAATCATGCTGGCAAGGATGGCAGAGCCAAAATCTTTATCGATCACGGCTTCCACGCCGACCAAATCACCATTTTCCGTTTGCATTACAGGGATACCCCCGCCACCGACGGCAACAACCACGAATCCCTGGTTAATCAGGCTGCGGATAGCGTCAGCTTCCACGATTGTCTGTGGAATGGGCGAAGGAACCACACGGCGCCAGCCGCGTCCGGCATCTTCGACCATTGTCCAGCCTTCTTTTGCCATTTTCTCTTTGGCAGCAGCTTCGTCCATAAAAGAGCCAATAGGTTTGGTAGGGTTTTGAAAAGCGGGGTCATTTCGATCGACAATGGTTTGGGTGATAACTGTCGCTGCCTGTTTTTTGATGCCCTGGAGATGAAATTCGTTATGAAGAGCCTGTTGGAACATGTAGCCGATCGAGCCTTGGGTGTCTGCCCCGCAGTAGTCCAGCGGGACTTCATGAAGCTCATGAGCGGCGATTTCAGAACGGCGGAGGATAAAACCAACCTGTGGACCGTTGCCGTGAGTAACTACCACATCCCAACCTTCGGCGATCATGCTGACGATGTGTTTCATGGTTTCCGCCGCGGCATGATATTGGTCTTGTACGGTCTGATGGTTTTTGTCCTTAATGAGCGCGTTACCGCCAACTGCGACTACTGCTAAACCTTTGCTTTGCATAAAAAAATTTCTCCTTGTAAATTTAGATTATTTGATATTCATATTAATTTTGCAGCAGGCGTTTTGTTGCCTGATTGTGCTTTTCGATCTGTTTATTAACATCCAACGTGGTCAGTTCGCCTTCACGGACGATTACCTGTCCGCCAACCACCGTCCAATCAGCTTTCATTGGCTGGCAGAAAAGGATGGTGGCAAGGGGATCGGCGATCGCTCCGGCATATTCGAGCTGCCGCAGGTTGATCGCGAAAAAGTCAGCGCACTTTCCAACCTCAAGTGAACCAATGTCTTTGCGTCCGAGCACCGAGGCGCCGCCGCGCGTAGCGATGGAAAGCGCCTGACGGGCGGTCATCAACGGGGGCGCGTCTGGCGCGGAGCGTGACGCGCCTTTGATGCCGCTGTTAAGTCGCGCCAAAAGCAGTGCCTGGCGGGCTTCGTTGAGCATATGTGAACCGTCGTTGCTGGCAGAGCCATCCACGCCGAGGCCCAGTTTGACACCGCGCGCCAACATGTTCATGACCGGCGCGATCCCGGAAGCCAGACGCATGTTGGAGGAGGGGCAGTGTGCCACACCGCAGCCGTGATGCGCGTAGAGGTCCATCTCGTCCTCGTTGACCCAAACCGAATGGGCAAACCAGACGTCATCTCCAATCCAGTTGACCTCTTTCATGTAGGCAACCGGTTTATGACCAAATTTTGCCAGGCAGAAATCGTCTTCATCTTCGGTTTCTGCCAGGTGGGTGTGGAGGTGGACGCCGTACTTACGCGCCAGCGCGGCAGACTCGCGCATCAATTCACCTGTCACGCTAAACGGAGAGCATGGAGCGAGCACAATTTGCAATTTGGAGCCAGCGCTTGAGTCGTGATAGCGCTGAATGAGGCGCTCGCTATCCTTCAGGATGTTTTCCTCTGTGTCGACAACGCTGTCGGGTGGGAGCCCGCCCTGGGACTGACCGAGGCTCATTGAACCGCGGGACGCGTGCAAGCGCATGCCAATTTCCGCTGCTGCCGCAATCTCATCGTCCAATTTGCTGCCATTTGGGAATAAATAGAGATGATCGGACGCGGTCGTGCAGCCCGAGAGCGCTAACTCTGCCATGGCAGTTTGCGTGCTCGTAAAAATGTCTTCGGGGGTCATTCGCGCCCAGATTGGGTAGAGTGTGGTCAGCCAATTGAAAAGGTTGGCATCCTGCGCGGCAGGCAGCGCGCGTGTGAGGGTCTGATAAAAGTGGTGGTGGGTGTTGATCAGACCTGGTAAAACGATATGATCCCTCAGGTCCAACACCTCATCCGCCTCTTGCGGCAACTCTGCCTGACTGCCGATTTGCTCAACAAAACCATCCCGACAGAAGATTGCCGCGTTTTTCAGCTCGCGGTCTTGCCCGTCCATGGTAACGATCAGATCAGCGTTTTTGACGAGTAGAGTCGGCATGTTTTCCTCCTGAAATTAAGCCTGGTCAGCCAGCTCAGCCGCGCGGAGCGTGTTCTTGAGCAGCATCGCGATGGTCATTGGTCCAACTCCGCCTGGAACCGGGGTGATAGCGCCAGCGACCTCCGAAACTTCGTCGAACGCGACATCACCCACGAGGCGATAGCCTTTTTGTGCGCTTGGATCTTCTACCTGGTTGATGCCGACGTCGATGATGATCGCGCCGGGTTTAACCCAATCTTTTTTCACAAATTCAGGTTGCCCGATTGCCGCTACGAGCACATCGGCTTCTCTGACAACAGCCGGAAGGTCGCGCGTGCGCGAGTGGCAGATGGTAACGGTGGCGTTGGCTTTCACCAGGAGCAGCGCGACCGGCATCCCAACGATATTTGAGCGTCCGAGGACAACAGCGTTCGCGCCGCTGAGCTTCGCGCCGGCGCGCTCAAGGAGGACTATGGACCCGGCAGGCGTGCAGGGCACAAAAACAGGTTCACGTCCTTTTTGGGCTAACCGACCGATATTGATAGGGTGGAAGCCGTCCACGTCTTTGTTCAGATCAATCGCGGTGAGCACTTTTTCCTCGTCCAGGTGGCGCGGTAACGGCAATTGTACAAGAATTCCATTCACAGCTGGGTCAGCGTTAAGCTGGCGCACGAGCGCTTCTACTTCTTCCTGGGTGGCATCCTCGGGAAGGTGGTGACCAAATGAAATGATGCCAACTTCGGCGCAGGCTTTCTGTTTGTTGCGCACGTAAACCTTTGATGCTGGGTTTTCTCCGACCAAAACGGTGGCTAACCCTGGCGCTGAAAGACCTCTTTCCAGCCTTTTATCAACAGCGGTTTTGACTTCATCTCGAATTTCCTGCCCGATTTTTTTACTATCAATGATTGTTGCGCTCATACTTGCCTCCGGAGGTGATTATACTCGAAAGACAGGTATAATTTACATATGCTCACACCCATGACACCTCTAATCATTGGTATTGCGGGCGGTTCTGGCTCCGGAAAGTCGACCTTGGCGACCAGCATTCTTGAAGCAATTGGGAATGACCGCATCGCTTTCCTCCCGCACGATGCCTACTACCGGAATCAAGACGAAAAGACCTTTGAACAGCGCTTGATGGTTAACTACGACCATCCTGATTCGCTTGAAACAGAATTGTTGATTGAACACATTCAGAGGTTAAAACAAGGTGAGGCGGTAGACCGACCTGTGTATGATTTCAAGATGCACACCCGTTCCGCCAAAACAGTCCGGATTGAACCCAAACCTATCATTTTAGTCGAAGGAATCTTGATTTTTGTCGAACCGGAGTTGCGCGCGCAGTGCTCGATGAAGCTTTTTGTGGATACAGATCAGGATATTTGTTTTATTCGCCGCCTGGAGCGGGATGTGACCGAACGAGGCAGAACGGTTGAATCGGTCATAAACCAATATTTGAAGACGGTTCGTCCGAGTTTCATCGAGTTTGTGGAACCCACCAAGCGTTTTGCTGATGTCATCATCCCCGAGGGCGGTTTTAATACTGTCGCCTCAGAAATGGTAATCGCGCGCCTGAAGGGTTTACTTGCAGACTAATCCCGTGGCTGAAGATCAGAAATATACCCAATCTCAACTGATCGTGCGCGCTTTGGTATTGATCGCGCTGATTGGCGCGACAGTGCTTCTGGTTCTCAATCGCGATAAAATCCAACATCTCGAAGCTTTAGGCTATCCGGGAATTTTTCTGGTCTCTCTGCTTAGCAATGCCACCATCTTTGTCCCTCTGCCTGGGGTGATGTTTACTTCGGCAATGGCGGTGGTGTTTAACCCTTTTTGGGTGGCGATTGCCTCTGGCGCGGGAGCTTCCCTGGGGGAGTTATCCGGTTATTTGGCAGGGTTTAGCGGACAGCCCGTGCTCGAAAAGTCAGACAAATATCTAAAATTAAAATCATGGATGCAGCGCAACCAGAACTGGACGATTTTTTTGCTGGCATTAATCCCAAACCCACTTTTTGACATGGCGGGTTTCATCGCAGGCGCGTCGCGGATGCCTGTTTGGAAGTTCTTCCTTTTTTGTCTGCTTGGTAAACTCGCCAAGATGCTGGTATTTGCATACCTTGGGGCGGGAATCTTCAAAGGATTTTCTTAATCCGAACCGAAAGTAAAAATCCTTCATTCATCCTTAAGCCGCCCAGCCTGAGTATAATCATGGCATGAAAACCTGGATCGATCTATTAAACTCAGAGCTCGGCATTGTTTTAGATGACCTTCAAAAGAAGCAATTTGAGGTTTATCAGACAGAATTGCTGGAGTGGAACAAACAGCTCAACCTGACTGCCATCCGCGACCCAAAAGGTGTGCAAGAGAGGCACTTTTTTAATTCCCTGACGAGTATCAGCGGTTTC
>LUZV01000099.1 GCA_001603765.1 Anaerolineales bacterium Chloro_02
GCAGAATCAACCTCTGGCGCGGGGAAGAAACTGCCCGCGGGGATGGTTCCCGTGATTTCCGGCTTACCAAAAACCCAAACCGAAAGCGAAAGCAAACTCATCTTGCCGTCCTGCGCCGCGACGCGCTGGGCAACCTCTTTTTGAATGGTGAGAATCACGCGCGAAGGTTTCAGGCTGGCTTCCAGTAGGTGGCGGATGATGGCAGAGGTAATGTAGTAGGGGATATTTGCCGCAACCACATAATCTTTTTGGCTGACCAATGCCGCCGGGTCGAGCTTCAGAATATCGCCATGGACAACACGCGTGTTGCTGAACTTCCCCAGAGCTTCGTTGAGCGGGGTGAGCATGTTGTCATCAATTTCCACGGCGGTAACTTTCGCGGCAATTTGAGCCAAAAGGAAGGTCAGGCTGCCCAATCCCGCGCCAATTTCGAGCACTTCTTCATCTCCGCTGAGATTTGCGGCCTGGATGACCTTCGCTAAGCCGGCTGGTTCAACCAGAAAGTTCTGTCCAAGGGATTTCTTGGGATGGATGCCATAGCGTTTAAGCAAAGGCTGAATGTTCAGGTATTCGAGGGTCAAGGCAGCACCGCCGGCACATAAGCTGGCACTGGGGTCAGAAAATAAATGACCGTCCAATCGTGCCAGGGAACATAATTTTCATCATCGTACCCAAGGTCGATCCAATATCTGCCGGGGATGCCGTAGCCAGAATCGCCAATAATCCCGTGACCATAACCGGGCACATAAACTGGCTGTAATGCCAGCCCGTTATACCATGAAGAAGCGACCGCGACGATACCTTTGCTCAATGGGATGCCCGATCGCGTCTGCGCGCCATAGCTGAACTCGGAAGGATGGTAAGACGTGGCGTAGACGCTGACCTTGCGCCAGTATTCGATGGTTTGCCCATCCACCACTTCCGTTTTGACGACAACCATCGTTCCGGTTCCTAAAATGCCGTCCGCGGGGTCTGAAGCTTTCCAGGGGCCGTCGCTGGCAGTGCTGATCACCTTGCCGTTTTCAACACGGCTGCGTTCGCGCGTGACCACCAGCCCCAACTGACCAGGTTTGATGACCGAAATGGTATCCAACTCAGCTTCGGGATCAGGCTGATAGGTATAGCTGAAGGCGGTTTCGTCCTTGACAAAAGAGATCCTCTCAACCGTTCGGATAAGGCTGATCTTCCCGTTTGCCGGTAGAGGCTGGTCTTCAGCCGGGATGGAGCGATCAAGGTTTTGCGGGGCAAGGTTGAGTTCTCTCAGCGCTTCGCCAACAGTCGGAGCCGCGGAAAGACCATTCAAGGTTTGTTCGCCTACGGTAACGGTCAGTTGCTTGGCTTTGGCTAATGAAAATACATTGACAGCTTCAAGAGGTGTCTCCGGCGCGGCTGAGAGGCGGTCTTCAGGCTGCAACTGGATGCCAGCTTCAAGCAAAGCTTCCGCGAGCGTGTTTTTTTGGGTGAAAAGCGTGCGGGTTTGGTCGCCCATCCGGAGAGTAACTTGTTTTGCCGGCAAGAACCGCAGCCTCACTTCCTGCCCAGGGGGCAGTGGCGAATACGGATCAATAAGCTGATCCTCACGCGCTAGAAGGTCAGCCGGAAAAAGCCTGATACCTGCTTGCAGAAGCAAATTGGCGGGCAAGAGATCCGCGCTCTGGATCGCAATGGTTTCATCGCCGCTGGTAATTTCAACCAGGCGGGCGCGATTGAGGGTCAACTTCTCAGGGAGAGACAGACTAAAGCCATCAGCCGCGACTGAAGTTCGATCACCTTCCTGAAGATCGTAATGGAGCTGCCGCAGCAGCCCCCGAAAACTAAACGCAACCGTCCGCACTTCAAGCGTATGCCCGTCAACGGTCAGTTGATATGGATGCCAAAGGTAAGCGACGACGAGAGCCGCACCGCCAAGGACCAAAACCGCGCTCAGAAAAAGCATTGCTTTTCGTTGTTTTGTCATCAGAATTAACTTTATCACATGCTTGAAAAACGATTAATCAATATGAAACTCAACCCGATGGCGCGCTCTGATCCTGAATCTTGCGTAAAATCGCAAGCAAGCGGTTCTTCCATTCGTCTGTGCTGAGGTCTGAGATGTTGATCCAGTAGCCATTTTTGCCAGCCCGAACCGTGGGGTCAACATCAGGCAACTGCCGGTCGCGGACGCCATTGGGTAAGGCTGGGTACGATAGAACAATCTGGTTGTTGTTAAGACTTACCGACTCAATGCCAATCGCATCCCCACGCAGCTTGACTTTCATCTGATATAAAAGATCCTGCACGCCCTGAGGGAGCGGTCCAAAGCGGTCGGCGAACTCAATTTCGGTTTGAGCTATATCTGTTTCGCTGCGCAAAGACGCGATCCTGCGGTAGAGCTTGAGCCGCAGCTCCTGGTCGGGGATGTAGCTGGCAGGGATTTCGCTGGAAAGGGGCAGCTCAACATTAACGTTTAAGCTGGGGACTTCAGCCGCGGTGCTGACCGGCATGGACGAGTCGCTTCGCATAGCCTTAACTGCCTGCCCAAGAAGTTTGGTGTAGAGGTGGAAGCCAACCGCGGCGATATAGCCAGACTGCCGAGTGCCGAGCAAATCTCCCGCGCCGCGCATTTCAAGGTCGCGCATGGCGATTGTATAGCCCGCGCCAAGTTGAGAGTTATCCGCCAACACTTCCAGGCGCTCTTCACCTTCGAGGGTGGGTGAGCGCCGTTTATCGCGGAAAAGGTAGGCAAACGCCCGCTGTGCGCCGCGCCCAACACGTCCGCGCAGTTGATAGAGCTGTGCCAAGCCGAACGTATCCGCACGGTCGATGATCAGGGTGTTGGCGTTGGGGATGTCGAGACCGGATTCGATGATCGAGGTGCAAAGCAGCACGTCAAGCTGACCGGCGGTGAACTGCTGCATCACTTCCGCGAGCTGTTCCTCAGGGAGCCTCCCGTGCCCAATGCCTATCCGCGCTTCCGGAACAAGGGTGGATAGGTGGTTATACACTGCTGGAATGGATTGAATGCGGTTGTGCACAAAAAACACCTGCCCGCCGCGGTCCAGCTCGCGCACAATCGCCTCTCGCACCAGCTTCTGATCGTAGGGTCCAACATGGGTGATAATAGGCAAACGTTCTTCGGGAGGTGAGTTGATGTTGGAGATGTCGCGCACACCGCTGAGCGCCATATAAAGTGTGCGAGGGATGGGTGTGGCAGTGAGGGTCAGCACATCCACTTCAGCACGCAGTTTTTTGAGGTGCTCTTTGTGGGTTACGCCAAAACGCTGTTCCTCATCGATGATCACCAGCCCCAGATCATTAAACTTAACATCCGCCGAAAGCAGCCTGTGCGTGCCGATCAGGATGTCCACCTTCTTTTCCGCTGTCAGACGGATGATCTCATCCTGCGCTTTGTTGGAGCGAAAACGCGAGAGCATTTCGACCGCGACCGGAAAGACCGACAAGCGCTGGCGGAAGGTCTCGTAATGCTGCTGCGCCAGGACGGTCGTCGGCACTAAAACTGCCACTTGCTTACCGTTGGTTACCGCCTTAAACGCCGCTCTCAGCGCAACTTCAGTTTTGCCGTAGCCTACATCTCCGCAGAGGAGCCTGTCCATCGGGCGGGTCGATTCCATGTCGGCTTTAACTTGCTGAATAGCGAGCAGTTGGTCCGAGGTTTCAATATATGGAAAAGAAGCTTCCAATTCCTTCTGCCAGTCGTTATCTGGCTCAAAGGCGTATCCCTCCGCGGTCTGGCGTTTGGCATAAAGTTCAAGCAGGTCCTGCGCGACTTCAACCACGGCGTGGCGGACGCGGCTTTTGGTCAGGTCCCATTCAGAACCGCCCAGTCGGCTCAAGCCCGGAGGTCCGCTTTCGGGACCAATATAGCGGGTTATCCGGTCCGCCTGGTGGATTGGAACGTAGAGAACGTCATTGTCTTTATAAGCGATGGAGAGGTATTCTCTTTGAATGCCTTCGATGTTAGGCGTGTGGAGTCCGATGAACTGCCCGATGCCGTGATCGATGTGCACCACCCAGTCGCCTGGTTTCAGGTCGGCAAAAACCATTTCCGGCGCTTCTGTGCTCAACATCGGACGCCGGCGAGGTTGGGGTCGGCTCCAGCCGAAGATTTCGCTGTCCGAAAGCAGATGTTGTTCGATCTTGTCAAATTTCAGAATCCAACCGCCTGAAATTGACCCTTCGAAGAAATGTGCCTGAGCGTCTTCCGCGCTGGCTTCAGGATGAGTTTCAGTCCAGAGCTGTTTAAGGCGGGCAGCCTGGCGCGACACAACCGTCCAGGGCGTGTTTTTGGCACTTAAGTTGTCGATGTGATGCTGAAAATCCTTTAGGCGTCCGGCAAAACGAGGACCGGGGTCAAAACATGCCGAGAGCGGCGAACCACCTTCGGCATTGGTGTGTCCTAACTCGAGCACCTGATGTCCGCTCAGGCTGTCTGCCAGTTCTGACCACGTCAGATATGGGATTGGAGCGTCCTCCGGAAGCGCGTGAGAAGCGATCTGATTGGCACGGCGTTCAGCCGATTCTTCTTCGATGTCATTCGCGGCGGCTTCAATAAACTCCTGACCGTCCAGCAGCACCAGGCTGTTTTTCGGCAGGAAATCGATCAAACTGGATGGAAAACGATAGAGCGATGGAATATCCTGTTCACGAGGCAGATACGGAAGCTCGCCGTCTTCCGCGGGGTTGATGGCAAGGGCTTCGGAGGCTGGGAAGATCTCTATCTGATCGAGCTTGTCAGTGGTGCGTTGGGTGGTCGGGTCGAACAGGCGCAGTGTGTCGACATCCAAGCCAAAGAACTCAATCCGTACTGGCCAGGGGCTGGAGTGCGACCAGACATCTAAAATGCCGCCGCGGCGGGAAAACTGACCCGGACGGATTACGATATTGCTGTATTCATATCCGAGCCTCACGAGATTGGCGCTGGTTTCAACCAAATCGCGCTGATCTGAAAGCCGAACGCGCAGGGTACTGCGCAGAAAGTCTCTTCTGGGAACTGTGCGGGTCATCACTGCCCGGATCGGCGCGATCACAACAGAAGGTTCCTGAGGACTATGACCGCCCGGGAGCCAATAACGGCTGTACTCGGTCAGAACGCGCAGGCGGTCGTGTTTTGTGCCTTCAGACCAGGGCAGGTCTTCATAGAAGGAAGGGTTTGGTTCGGAAAAATAGAGATTCGTGCCTTCTGGCAGCCAATAGCTGAGCTCGTCGAAGAGCGACAGCGCCCGATCAGCGCGATTGGTCAGCAAAAGGATCGGCTGACGCGTGTCGTAATGCAAAGACGCGAGCAGCGCGAGGCGGGCGGCGCGCGGCA
The DNA here is from genome assembly GCA_001603765.1 of Anaerolineales bacterium Chloro_02. GTDB lineage: Bacteria > Chloroflexota > Anaerolineae > Anaerolineales > Anaerolineaceae > Mesolinea. The sequence goes on from LUZV01000099.1 coordinate 5,309, forward strand.
GCCCCAAGCCGCGGACACTGCCGCCGGTGTACTCGTCCCCTTTCAACTTATCAAGTAAATCCTGATATGCCGGCAGACTGGCGAGCGACGCGAGCAGTGGATGATCAGCCGACTTCCCCATTATATTTGTTCATGGTTTTTGTCAGACCCTCGGCGATGAATGTTTGGCTGGCTTCCACGGCAGTTCGCAACACCATTGCCAGCAGTTCGGCTTCGGAGGGGAGAAAGTTTTTGAGGACGTAATCGACCGGGTCCATCTGACCGGGCGGTCGGCTGATGCCGAGGCGCATCCGCGGGAATTCCTGCGTGCCGAGCTGATTGATGATAGACGCCATGCCGCGCTGCCCGGAGGTGCCGCCGCCGGGGCGCAAACGCAAAACGCCGAAAGGAAGATCGAGATCGTCATGGATGACTAAAAGGTTTGAGAGCGGCACTTTGAAATACCGCAGCAACGGAGCAACAGCCTTGCCTGACTCGTTCATGAAAGTCATTGGTTTGACGAGGACAACTTTGCTGTCAGCAAATTTGCCTTCACCGATCATAGCTTTGAACTTCAGGCGCTTGACCTGAATGTTTAGCTCTTTTGCCAGCTCATCAAGCGCTAAAAAGCCAAAATTATGCCGGGTATGGCGGTATTCGGGACCCGGATTTCCGAGCCCGACGATCATCACGGGAAAATCTCTGCAAATTTCTTCCATAACAACATATCTTTCGCAATCTTTAAGTTTAACACGAAATATCTTCCTTCGCGCCAAACCTCGTGCATCTCGTAAGAGCAATATGATAATGTCCTGTTTAATATTTGGAGATGACATGGGCGATAGAAATGGCAAACTATCGGGTTTGCTGGTGTTGGCAAGTGCCAGTTAGAGGTTATTTCAGATGCCAACTCATCTTAATGACCAAATGAATGCCCGGTGCCGGTCATGAAGGGAGTAGAAAGCAAACAGACTACCCATGGGCAGTCTGTTGTAGAGCTCTTTTTTTGTTTAAATCATTAAGAAAGGCATGATGCTGCTCATATCCTTAAAATAGGATAGCACCCCACCGCCAATAAATAAAATCGGGCACAAGACACAAAGACAAAGCACAAGGACGACTATCAATACGATCGCCCAAACAGGGAAGCTTTCTTTCTTTGGAGGTTTCGCGGAGGAAGCAGCGACATAATCTACTACTTTTGGTGCTCCTTCCACTTTCGGCGCGGCAGCAGGCTCGTCGGCGCCAGGGGTGTAGAGGGATCCATCCCAGCGATTGGGATCATTAGCGTTCTCGTTTACAGGCGAACCCCAGCGGTCAGTTTCTGGCTGTGGAGGAGGAGGAGTCTGTGGAACTTCTGGCGCGCTCCAGCTTTCAGCGGAAGCCTTGTGGAACTCATCTTTCACTTCGTTCCAACCGCCCTGCACTGTCTCACTCGCGTCCACAATTTCGCCTTCGATCTGTTCGGCGGAGTCTTTCACCGATTTCCATGCGTTCTCAGCAGCATCATCCAGCTTGCGTTCGAACTCTTGGGCTGCGTTTTCTAAGTTCTCGTCCATTTCAATCCTTTCATAACTGGTCAATTCTGAACAATCTAAGTTCATTATACAACAAGAAGCCGAGCTTAGAAATCAGATCGTCAGGTTTATACTAACGTTACTTATCAGATTCCGACCGCCAGTTGTTGGATATAATCAGTACAGAAAGTGAGGTTTTTATGAAGAAATTTGTTTCTGAATTTAAAGAATTTATATCACAGGGCAACGCGCTCGATCTGGCAATTGGTGTTGTCA
>LUZV01000100.1 GCA_001603765.1 Anaerolineales bacterium Chloro_02
GGTTAACACCTCAGGAAGATCGAGCGAACTGCAGCAAAAGATCGCACACGCGGTCAACATCTTCAATCGACAACTGTGGATACATCGGCAGGCTCAATATGCGCTTTGCCAGACGCTCGGTAACCGGCAGGGAGTCTGACCCACGGAGACGCCCGAGGTAAGCAGGCTGCAGATGGATGGGCACCGGATAGTGAATAGCCGTGCCAACGCCGTTTTGGCTCAGGTATTCCTGCAGCTTATCGCGATGGTCTGTTTCAATCACAAACAAGTGCATCGCGTGTTCGGTACCTTCCGCCATGACCGGGGTACCAAACTGGCTGCCTTCCAGGCGCGAGAGATAATGATAGGCGATCTCACGCCGCTTTTGGTTCTCTTCAGTCAGTAACCCAAGCTTCAGGTTCAAAAAAGCGGCTTGTAATTCATCCAGGCGGGTGTTCATGCCTGGAATCTCGCTGATGTAGCGCTCATGCCAGCCATATTCCCGAACCAGGCGCAATTGTTCGGCAAGCTTCGGCCGATCCGTCAGCACCGCGCCGCCGTCGCCGAAAGCTCCAAGGTTTTTTGTGGGATAAAAGCTGAAGCACGCCAGATCGCCAAAACTGCCGACTTTTCTGCCCGCCACAGAGGCGCCGTGTGCCTGGGCGCAGTCTTCAATGACCCACAGGTGGTGATCTTTGGCAAACGCCATGATGGCAGCCATGTCTGCCGGTTGTCCGTAGAGATGCACTGGCAGGAGTGCCTTGGTACGCTCGCTGAGCGCAGCTGACAGCAGGTCGGGGTCCAGGCAGCGCGTGTCGGGTTGAACGTCCACCAGAACCGGCACCGCGCCCACCAATTCAATCGCCGCGACCGTTGCCACAGCTGTATGCGAGACGGTAATCACCTCGTCGCCAGCGCCAATTCCGAGGGCTTTAAGCGCGACGATCAGCGCGTCTGTGCCGCTATTGACGGCAACGCCATACCTCACGCCAATATACCGCGCGAAAGCTGCCTCAAACACATTCACTTCCCGCCCAAGGATATACCGCCCGCCTTCCAACACGTGCGCTGCCGCGGCTTGAAATGCTTCAGCATAGTCAAAATACTGTCTTGAAGGGTCCGCCACCGGAATAAAATGAGTTTTCATGGTTACCAATATTTCTGCTGATTCTGCTGATAATACGAAATCGTCCTGCGCATCCCCTCATGAAACGTTGTTTTAGGTTCCCAACCGAGCCGGGCAGTTATCAGCGAAAAATCGCCCTGATAATCGCCGATATCGATGCGCTTCCGATCCTCCGGGAACGGAATATATTCAACTTTTCCACCGGGGAAGAGGTCCAGGAAGACCTGGGCAGTTTCTGTGAGTGAAAAAAGTTCCTTTGAACCAAGGTTGAGCACTTCCCCACAGCAATTATTGGAAATGGCTGCCAATAGCATCGCCTCAACCGCGTCATCCACATAGTTATAGTCTCGCAGTTGTTTCCCATCGCCATAGATCAGGATCGGTTTGCCTTCAAGCAGCCGACGGATCCAGATCCCCAGGAAGGTTTGACGCGCGTCAACGACGCGCATCCTCGGACCGTAAGTGTTCGTGAGCCTGAGGATGACCGAGCGAACTCCGTAGACATCAAAAAAGAGGCGGTGATATTGCTCTGCTGCCAGTTTGTGAACGCCGTTAAAATCTACCGGCACCACCGGATGAGTCTCGCTGACGGGGATGCTCTGAGGCTTTCCGTAAACCTGCCTCGTGCTGGCGAAGACAACCCTCACATCGGGATTGTGATGCCGGCAGGCTTCCAGAATTTGCAGCTGAGACAAGGTGTTAATGGCCAGATCGGTTTCGGGGTTTTCCATCGAGTCCATGTGGCTGGTCTGACCGGCAAGGTTAAAAAGATAGTCCATACCTGCCACCAGGTATTTCATGGAGTATGGATCGCGCACATCCGAGATATTAATGCGCACTTTATCCCGGACAGGCTCCACATTCCAAAGGTTTCCGCCGTATGTGGGAATCAGGCTGTCCACCACAGTCACCTCAGCGCCAAGCTGAACCAAGCGGATGGCGAGATTCGAGCCGATAAACCCCAGCCCGCCGGTGATCAATACTTTTTTATGCTCAAAGCTCTTCGCGTCCATAGTCTCGTTCACCTGATTATGCCTGTTGTATGGTCTGATTATCCTGCAAATGTTCTTTTTTGACCACCAACTTCCACCACAGTTTTGAGAGGTGGCGGAAAGTGCGCCAGAGGTGCTTCCATCTGAAAAATTGTGACTTGCCGTATGAACGGTAATAGTGATTTACCGGCACTTCCGCAAATTGATATCCAGCATCCTGGAATCTCTTAACCATCTCAAGGCAGATTGTGCCGGTGTGGCTTTCGAGCTGCACATGATTGAAGATATCGCGCCGGATCAGCCGGAAGTCGCAATCCACATCCTTTAGTTTGAAACCAAAAGCCAGCTTGACAATGTGGTGGTAGACCCGCCCGATCACAACCCGAATCCAGGGGTCGTGGCGCGAGATTTTGTACCCATTCACCACATCCACCCCATCAGCTAATGCTTGGGTCAGATTGACAAGCTCCGATGGGTTATACTGCGCGTCACCATCGGTGTAAAAAATCCAATCCTTGGTGGAATTGGCAAAGCCAGTTCGCAGCGCGCACCCGTAACCCTCATTCTGAGGGTGATGAATGACCTTAAGCTCCGGATAGCGCGACGCAAGCTCGTTCAACACCTCCGCGGTGCTGTCCTTGCTGCCGTCGTTGGTAACCACTATTTCGTAATCTGAGGTGACCTTACGCAGGGCAATCAGTGCCTGCAGCACCATGCTTGGGATGGTGCCGGCATCGTTATACGCCGGAAAGACCGCGCTTATGCTTGAAACTTGCTTGAGGTTCTGGGGAGTGTTCATGGTTTTTCTGGAAGACTTTCAGTGGTTTCAGATTGGTTCGAAAAGGTGAATTTCGAATTTAAAAGGTAAGACAGTAAAGCGACAGGCAGTGTAATCGCCGCGCCCGCGACGAGCTTATCAATTGACAGGACATCCACAAGCCAATGGAGAAGAAGGATGTTCACGAGATAAGTTGTGCCATACACTAACACAAATTTGAAGAAGAGTCGGTTGTCCATACTGCGAAAAACCAACCTTCCGGTCGTGAAAAAGTTGAAAATGATGCCCAAAATGGTCGAGAACAAAGTCGCGAGCGAATAATGCAGCCCGAGCAGAACCAATATGGCATAGATAATGTAGCTGAAGAGTGTGTTAAGCGCCCCAACCGCAAAAAACCTCAGAATGCGGACTTGCCAAAACCGCCTTGCCAACGCCTGCGTCCAGGCAAACAGACCTGTTTTTGCTTCAGCGGATTGGTCGCGGTCTTCGGCAGATTGATTCGGAGTTGATTCAAGCTTCATAATGGAATCACTTTACCCCTACTGACATTTTTGCGCGTCGTAGAATTTCAGGCAATCATCCTCGCGGATGAAGAGCAGCGCGGTGCCATTTCTGAGCAGCAATTTATAGCCATCAATCTTGCCAGCGTCCGCGTCCCGATAGAATTCCTGGCTGCGGGCAAAGGCATCTGGGTCAATCCCCACCAGCGATGGCTGCAGGTAGTCACGGATGCGCTGATGCGAGAGGTAGAGCAGGTCAAAATTGCGGGATTTGATGAAATCGTAAGTGAGCAGATCAAAAGAATTCTCAATCGCCCAATCCTCTTTTCCAGGCATATAGAGGCGATAGTCGAAATAAACCTTCATCGGTCCGCTTACAGGTTCCAGCACCTCAAGTGATTCGGAATAAAAACGGATGGCGGGATTGTTCTCAGCCCGATTTGTCCGATCCAGATAAAGTTGCGTTGATTTGCGAACAAACAACCCCAACTGAACCAAAACAAGCACGAGCAACAGCGGACGTAAGTAGCGGAACCAGCCTCCCGTTTTCCAACCCTGTCGGGTTTCGGGCAGCAGCAGAATCAGGTTCGAAAAAAGCGGCATCGCAACGGGCAGCCAATATTGGAATTTGAATTCTGAGAAAAAGAGCACGTGAATGGTAAGCGGAATGGACCACGTCAGGATAAGCACGTGGAGCAGTCGGTTCTCTTTTTTGAAAACACCCCAAATCGTTAATCCAATAGCGGTCAACAGGAAGAACGCCTCCCCATAATAGGATCGAATCAGCGGCCAGGAAGGCACCAGTCCCTTTTTTGAAAAAACACCATACCCCTTTGAGGTTTCCAACACCTCACGCTTCAGCGTCTGAAATGCTAACGCGCGATGGCTTGGAATCAGCAGATACGGATTGGCAATCACAATAGAAACCGCCATGATTAAGACAAATAACAATCCCTTTGTTACAGCCTGTTTCCAGGTGAGTTTCTTTTCAATCAAGCCCCAGATAAGCACCGCCGCGATTGCCAGAAAGAAGAAAAAGCCAACCACCTTCATCGCCGCAAGCACGCCGCAAAGAATTGCTGCTATAAAAAAATTCCTGCCAAAAGTTAATTGATCTTTCCAAAGGAAGAACAAAATGAGGCTGGCATACAGCAGCACTTCGCCGTCCGGATGCCACCAAAAACCGTTTTGAACCACAGCCGGAATGAATAGCAAAAAGCCAAAAAGCGCCGCAGAGCGCCAGGTTTTGAACTGATCTTGCATATAGACCAGGATCCACAATCCGGCAAGCATTGGGAGCAGCGTAATCATCTGGCGGAGAGAAAGCAAGACCACCGGCATGTTGTCCGCCTGTCCAATTATTCTGAGCGCTTTGTAAACCAGAGCCGACGGCGCGAAGTGCGGGAAGCCATAGTGATAAAACTGATACGCGACGAAACGGTAGACAGTTTGAACCAAATCCGGGTAGTCTGCCGTCATGCGCTGCACAATTGGGAGCATCGCAGCCTCATCCGGCTCAAACATGGTGACCATCGCCATATTCTCTGAGCCTTTTGAGTTCGGAATCGCAAAGAGGATGAATGCGACCAGCGAAAGCAGCCCTAAAGTGAAAACCACCCAGTTAGTTTTTTTTGCCACAGGCAGATTATACCTTGTTAATCAGACGATACTTAAGCGTTAACCCAACCCGAAATTCTACCTGTATTAACAAATTAAGGCTGGGTTCGCGGGAGCCGTAAACCCAGCCTTTCCAGGGGAAGTTGTTTATTCCAAACCGAACTTGACAGCAGCGTCATCGAGCGCCTTTCGGCACCTTCTCACACCAGCCTCAATTCCGTCCGGGTCCTTAAAAATCGCTGAAGAAAGGATGACGACATCCGGGTTGCACTCCAGCAGGGGTTCCATGTTGTTGTAGCGCAGACCGCCGTCAATCGCCAGCTCACAGCGGGGGTTCTTTTCGTCGATCATCTTGCGAGCCCGCCTCACCAGGTCCACCGCGGTGCGGCGCCAACCCCAGTTGTCTTTGCCGTCAGTTTCATCCACACCGTGCACAATCACCTGCAGGCGGTCAATGTCGTAGATGGCTTCTTCCACAAAACAAAGCGGGGTATAGCCGCCAATTGCCAGCCCGACCTTCATGCCAAACTCACGGCAGTAATTCACGATGTACATAAACTGTGAACCAATAAAGTGTTCAGCGGGCAAAATCAGCATGTTCGCGCCAGCAGCAGCAATCTTTTCGATGAAAAGGCGGTCGCAAACTTCAGTATAAAAATGGCATTCAATCGGCAGTTTGGTTTCGGGGCGAATGCCTTCAATAATCTGATGCCCACCCATCAACTGCATATTTTTCAGATCAATCATATCCGCGGCATCCGAGTGGATATAATCCACACCGGCTCGATCAGCGGCAATGACGATATCCGCAATTCGTCCATAGTTCACGTGCGCCAATCCGGCAGCAATTTTGATGTGTTTCATATCTTTCCTTTCCTTACGTCGAATTATTCCACTTTCACAATATCAGCCTGACCCGCGCTAACAACTGAGCCGGGGTCTTTGAC
>LUZV01000101.1 GCA_001603765.1 Anaerolineales bacterium Chloro_02
CCATCGTTGGCAATATCAGCAACTGTTCTCGAAAATTCATCCGCGGACTTATCCACACTAATGCCGAGGATCTTCACGCGAGCGCCAGTCGCGCGGGCGCCAAGCGCCATGCCGGCCTGGGTTCCGCCGGAGGAAGTGGCAAAGACGATCCAGTCCGGGTCAACCCCCTGATCCCGCAGCTCTTCCATTGCCCGGTGGTATCCCAACGCGCCGATGGCATTGGAGCCGCCATAAGGGATCAGATAGGGCTTGCGCTGCTGCGATTCGACTTGCGCGGCCGCGTCTGCCAGCGCCTGGTCGCGCTGGTCTCTGGGCACAAAGCGCACTTGAGCGCCGCTAAGCAGATCTAAGAATAGATTTCCCTGCGCCTTTGTTGGTTCATCTCCTGCCAGCACCAAAACGCAATCCAGGCCGAGTTTTGCCGCCGCGGCTGCCACCTGGCGGCAGTGATTGGACTGCACCGCGCCAGTGCTCAGAAGCGTGCGGCATCCTTTAGCCAGCGCGTCAGCCGCGAGATATTCAAGCTTGCGTGTTTTGTTTCCGCCAAACCCAAGCCCGGTCAGATCGTCACGTTTGATCAGGAGCCGCGGTCCGCCTAATGCCTTGGAAAGCTGCGGTAGGGTTTCGATAGGGGTGGGCAACTTGGCTAATTGGACGCGTTCAGTCATTGAGGCTCCTCTGATTGGCTTTCAAGCCTCGGCGGCGTAGGAGGTTGAGCAGCCTGGGCAGGGTTTCGGTGTAGCGTCGGTAAAGCCAGGGGTGGGCGGTGTAATCCCAGGCGCCTAAAGTGCGGGTAGTTGTGCCGTTGAAACCCTCCTTAAAGCGGAAAACGCCCCACATCGAATCGCTTTCATCAAATACTTCCGGCGCGCCCCACATATCATAAGTGTGGCAACCGAGCTGCCTCGCGAGGCGCATGGCTTCCCACTGCAGCAGATAATTGGGCATCAGCTCGCGGGACGTCTCTCTGGACATACCAAACATATATCGCGCGGTGCCGTTAAAGTAAAACAGGATGACAGCCGCGATTGGCTGCCGCTCAACTTCAGCTACCAAGATTTTTGCCATCCCGGCTGTGAGAAATTCGCTCCAGGTCTTAAGATAATACCCTTCATGACGGATCACAAAATGATCCCGGACCGCAGTTTCGGCATACATTTTGTAGAGCATTGGCAGTTCGCTCAGCTCACCCAGCCGAACCGTTACCCCTTTGCGCGCCGACAGCCGGATGTTATAGCGGGTTTTTTGCTTCATGCGCGCCAGCAGGTCGTCTTCGCTTTGAGTGAGATCAAGCAATACGCTGTTGCGGAACTGGATCTGATCTTGTGAGTACCGCCAGCCGCGACTGCTCAGATCAGCCTGAAGCGCCAAGCCTCGCGCAGAGGGATCATCGCTATCGGTGCCGGGGATTCCGGTGCCGAGCAGCACGTCCGGGTCAATTTTGATAAAAATGGCTTTTTCGGCGCGGCAGAGATCTTGCAGTGCGTCGAGAGTTCGCGCCACAGCAGCGGAATCACTCCAATTTAGAACCGGACCTTTTGGCGCATATAGGACACTAAAATTAATGCCGGGGAGAGAAATCTTGCGGCGCAAAACAAGGGCGAGACTCTCAGGGCTGTGCCAGCTGCTGCCTTCGTAGAGGTAGAGTGGTTCCCAGCCATTTTGTTTTTTGACCTCCGCCCATTGAGTGGTCTGTAAGATATGCGCCTCCGGGAATTGCAGCAGACGCTGATTCCACTCTGCAATGAATGTATCTTCCAGCCTGATCATATTCAGTCCGTCATTCTTCCTGCCCGGATTTTTTGGTAGACGCGGTATAAGAGTGGTTTGTAAATCCGAATGTAAGCTGGCGCGGAGCGCGTCACAACGCCTCCGAAACCGCGTTTAAAACGATAGACACCCCAAAGACCGTCAGCGCGGCGCATAAACTGTTCTTCGAGTTCTTCCTCCGTGGCATCTGGAATGCCCCAAAGGTCATAAATCTTCGCCCCATGAGCCTTGGACCAACGCATCGCTTCCCACTGCAAAAGATAGGTAGGCATCAGATTGCGGCTGGCGTCATCCGAAGCGCCATAAAAATACCAGGAGCGTTCGCCTGAAAGAAAGAGCATCAGGTATGCCAAGGGTTGCTCCTGATGAAACGCGCCGAGCAGCACGCAGGCACCGGTTGGCGAGAAAAGGTCATAAGCCTTCTGGTAATAGGAAACATCATGAACGGCAAAGCCGTCCCGGGTGCCGGTCGTTTGCATCAGACGATAAAAATCCTGCAAGTCGTTTGATTGCCTGACGACCACGCCTTTTTTCTCCGCCAGTCTAATGTTGTAGCGGGTTTTTTGCTTCATGCGCGCCAATAGTTCATCCTCATCCGCCTGCAGGTCAATCAGAATCGTGCCGCGGGGTTGGATTGTGTGAGGTTCGATTGTAAAGACGCTAAGCTGGTTCTCAAGCTCAGGTGTCAGGTCCGTTTCTGCCAGGTCAGGTTCAATTTGCAGAAAAACGGCATGCCGTTTCTTGCATGCGGTGTCAACCTGCTGCCAAAGGGAAGCCCAATCCTGACCAACAGGACCCTTAGGAAGGTACGCGATGCTGAGCCCTCCGGGCAATTTGCGGAAGAGCACCTGCGCTGTGGCAGTGGGGGTGCTAAACACCTCAGGCTCCCAACCAAAATGAGCCTTAAACTGTCCCCAGAGCGGGCTTTGGAGTAAATGAGGTGAAGTGGTGGTCAGGTAATCTGCTTCGTTCATGTATCAGCGACCCTTTAGCCCCAAAACAGAGCCAACGGTGCGCAGCAGGATGTTGATGTCCATTAATACAGAGGCATGTTCGATGTAATATAGGTCATACTGCAGTTTGAGGGCTGTTTCTTCGACGGTTTCGGCATAGGGCTGATGGATTTGCGCCCAACCAGTTATGCCTGGTTTAACCAACATACGCGCGCGGTAAAAAGGCACTTCCCTCTGGAAGATCCGAACCAACTCAACCCGTTCAGACCGGGGACCAACAAAGCTCATTTCTCCGCGTAAAACATTGACGATTTGCGGCAACTCATCCAAATGAGATTTGCGCAAAAAGCTGCCCACACGGGTAATGCGCGGGTCGTTGGTGGTTGTGATCAGCGCCTCTTTTTCCATATCGGACTTAGATTTCATTGTGCGGAATTTGAAGATTTTATAGGCGATGCCGCCGCGCCCAAGTCTTTCCTGGGTAAAGATAACCGGACGGCCGGAATCCAGGAAAATGACAAGCGCGATTAAGGGTGAAAGCAGCGCCAGACCGACTAACCCAATGAGCCCAAGGAAAAGGTCCATGGCACGTTTCGCCAGGCGATAAAACCCGCTGGTGGGCGTGCGGTCGAGAAAAGCGCGCACGATCCAGTCTGATTCAAGTAAGCCGATTGGCACGCGACCGGAGAGACTCTCGTATGTGTCTGGCATAGAAGCAAGGTTGATGCCGCTTTCCTGGGCGGACAAGATGCTTTGGAACATACCGTGGTTCATCTCGTTAGTGATTGCCAGGATGATGTCAGTAATGCCCTGATTAGAGATAATTTCCGCAAGGCTTTGATGATTGCCAAGAATTGGAAACCCATTGATGTTGGAGCCGAGCTTGGATGGGTCATCATCGATCAAACCAACCAGCTGAAAAGGAGGCGGGTCGAGCTCGGCGATCACTTCGATTAGCGCTGTGCCAGCTTTACCTGCTCCAATAATCAGCACACGCTGTTGTTTTGAAACAGAGGCAAAAGAACGGACATAGATCAATCGCCAGATTAGCGTTAGGAGTGTGGCCGCGAGAATAAAGACCGCTACCCCTAAGCGGGGTAATGAGTTCGGTTCAAGCGCGAAATAAATGACCAGATAGATGACAACAGAAATTAGGAAAACCATTCCGATCCCGCGCAAGGTGTGGTGCAGGTTGATGGATTTTCGCGTGTCGTAGGTGTCTACCAGGAGAATGACCCAGATAATTGGCAGAAGATAAAACCAGGTTGGAGCGCGATACTTTAGGAATTCCACTGTAAAGCGATACCAGCTATCGCCCGATGCCCAGACGTAGAGAGCGATCAGAAGCGCGAGCGAGCTGGCGATCAGGTCGCCCAGCACGATGATAAAGCGCTGCTCTGATGGTTTGAGGCGAAATTTCGCGTTGTAGGTGCTTTCGGTTTTGTTGGTCATGGTTATTTTTTAATTCCAACCGCGCCAGCAATAAAGCCAGCGCCCCAGGAGAAATGCATGGTTAGGATGGCAAGCGGAATGCCGATTAACATCAGTATATCTCTTTTTTTGATTGTTATGTGAATGCTGTTGATGAGCAGAATTAAGAGATACAGCCCCAAAACGCCAGCGAAGAGGTAGAGGGACGGCTTCCAGAAAATACCGACAAGGAGGGTGCCTGCTAAACCCAGAAGAAACGCGGGCGGCAGCGCCTGACGCCAACGCAAAGTTTCGGGGTAGCGCTTAAGCATTTGAAACTTCCAATAGCCATATCCAAAATATTGCTTGGAAAGCGCGCGCAGGTTGGGGCGGGCATAGTATACGCAGCGGATTTGAGGGTCTAGCCAAATCTTACCCCCAGACTGGATAACGCGGGTATTGAGCTCATAATCCTCATTTGCCAAAAGAGTTTCATCAAAGAAGCCAACTTGCTCAAACAGTTCGCGTTTATACGCGCCGTAAGGGACTGTATCAACATAGTCAGCTTTATCCGTGAAGCGGTAGTGAGCATCGCCGACGGCTAAGGGGTTGCCGGCCGCCTCGGCAATTGAACGGGCGATCCAACTGTCAGTCCCTGCTTGGATGTCCCAGACGCCGCCAATGTTTTGAGCAATGCCCTTTTCGAGGGCGTCCACACAGCGCGCGATGTAATCTGGGTTTGGGATGGAATGGGCATCCATACGCACGATTATGTCGCCTTTGGAGGCCTTTATGGCGAGGTTAAGACCCGCCGGAATGATGCGTTTTGGGTTGTCCACCACCAGAAGGCCCAGATCGGGATGCGCATTTGTAAACGCCGCAATCTCCTGGCGGGTGCGATCCTCCGACAAGCCGTCGGCGATGACTACCTGCAGGAGTTCGATCGGATAGCTTTGCGCGCGAATAGCATCCAGAACGAGATGGATGGTTTTCTCTTCATTCCTGCAGGGAATGACGACGGAAACGCTCGGGAGCATAATTGATCAGTCTGCCGAATGCGCGCTTAGCGGCAACCGCAGTCTTCTTCGTGCTGATGCGGCAAAACCGCGATGGCTTCAACCTCAACGATACCCCCCTTAGGCAGGGCGGCAACCTGAATGGCTGAACGCGCGGGAAAATCGGAGGTGAAAAACTCAGCATAAACAGCGTTCATTTCAGCAAACTGCGCCATATCCGTGAGGAAAACAGTGGTTTTGACAACCTGCTCAAGGCTGGAACCAGCGCTCGCGAGGACCGCTTTAAGGTTAGTAAGCGCGACTCGGGTCTGAGCTTTGATGCCGCCTTCCACAATCGTGCCGCTGGCAGGGTCAATGCCGAGCTGACCGCTGACGAAAACTAAAGAATTTGTGGCAATGGCAACAGAGTAGGGTCCAATCGCCGCTGGGGCTTCTGCGCAAGTAACAACTTCCCGTTTGCTGCAACAGTTCATAATTACCTCTTTTAGGATGTGATGCGGATATTATAACATTGAGAGGTTAAGGTCACCGGCAGTTGCGCACAAATGGTTAACCTCCCCACCCGGGACCCAGCCAAATTGAGGTGGACGGATATAAAAAACTGGATCGATCGGGGATAAACGGAATCTGGCATGGCCTTATGCTTACAC
>LUZV01000323.1 GCA_001603765.1 Anaerolineales bacterium Chloro_02
AGTCCAGGTTGTCCATGATGGCTGTCAGCCCGTCATTGCGGAAGATGATCTCGTCATCTTCTGCCTGGATGAGCTGCTCCCGCGAAAGCGCGACCACATCCGGGGAGGAAAGCGGCGCGGCGGCGTGGGTGGTGCGCAGCGCGTCCAACAAACCGCCGCTGCCCGAGACAGCCTTAATCCGCACTTCGATTTCTAAGGCGTTTTTATACGCGAATTCGTCCAGCCGGTTTTTTAGCACAGCAGCGGCAGGCGAATCTGCCGCCGGATCGAGATCCGGAGACAGCCAGAGGATCAGTTTGCTTGGCGGCGCGGCTGGTGTGGGCGTTTGCTGCTCAGCCGAGGCGGTTGCTTCATGCGTGGCGGTTGCCAACGGCGGAGAGGTAGTCGGCTTTGGACTGGTGCCCCTGAGGTGTTCCAAGGGGAGTTTGATGGAATCAGGCAGCAGGCTGCAGCCAGCCAGCGCCAGGGCGGCGCCAATCAACAATACAGCCTGCCAGACCTTGATCTTTTTCATTTTTTCCGTCATTGACGCAATTGTAAAGCATCTTTCTGACGGTGTTAAGCCAGGCTGATCGGTTTGCCGAGCAGCCCAACCAGCAGCTTCACGGCGTTCTCAACATCCTCACGATCCACCATTTCAGAAGGGCTGTGGATGTAGCGGCAAGGGATAGAAAGG
>LUZV01000102.1 GCA_001603765.1 Anaerolineales bacterium Chloro_02
GAAGCAATCTCCCCATTCGCTGAACAGGAGATTGCCGCAGTCGCTAACGCTACCTCGCGATGACGGTTTACGATGTTGGCTTTCGTAGGGAACGGCCTTGCGCCGTTCCACCAACTGGATGATGTTTTCGTAGGGCGAGATTGGCGCTCTTTCCGCCTATCTGTCAAACGTGCGTTTGTATGGCGGGAGATTGCCGCGGTCGCTAACGCTCCCTCGCGATGTCGGTTTACGATATTGGCTTTCGTAGGGAACGGCCTTGCGCCGTTCCACCAACTGGATGATGTTTTCGTAGGGCGAGATTGGCGCTCTTTCCGCCTATCTGTCAAATGTGCGTTTGTATGGCGGGAGATTGCCGCGGTCGCTAACGCTCCCTCGCGATGTCGGTTTACGATATTGGCTTTCGTAGGGAACGGCCTTGCGCCGTTTCACCAACTGGATGATGTTTTCGTAGGGCGAGATTGGCGCTCTTTCCGCCTATCTGTCAAACGTGCGTTTGTATGGCGGGAGATTGCCGCGGTTGCCAAAACTTCCTGCTCTATATGCAGGCAGTCGTAATCAGGAAACCGACGATCCGCTTTCTACTTTTTCGGTTTCTTCCTGGACTTAATCATCAACACTGTCCCAACAACACCCGCCAACCCCGCCACCAGCGCCACTGGGCGCTCCAATAGCCAAAGCAGACCGTGCAGCCCTTTTCTGCCGGCTGATACGATGGTTGTGTTGGGCAGGTTAACTTCTGCCCGCCAGTCAAAAGTGACCAAACGCGGTAAAAAGCCCTGCCAGACGCAGCCTTCAAGGCTAAAAACGTAAATTGGCTTTCCGCTGCGGCGCGCCAGCCGCAAATCGGTCGCGAATTCTTCCCAAGTTAAGTACGGGACATTTTCAGTCACCCCGACTTGAACGCCGCCGCCAGTGTTCCCAATCCCGATTGCCTGAGCTTTTTGGGCATAGCTCCAGAGGACAGCCTGCCCGTGCGGTCTCAAAAAGCTTGAATAAAGCATCAGAACTTCACGATCCACTGGGATATCCACCAAACCGGTGGCGCGCTGCAGCACAGTCGAGCCGGCATCACGATCGTCCACAATTAATGGAAAGTGGTAGCTCTCAACCTGGTAGCCATCAGCGTGGATCTGAGCCACCAATTCCTCGTAGGCATCCTTGCCTGCTCGGTAAGCTTTGGTGTCTTTCAGCCGTCTGACCGCAGTCTGCACCGCCGCGCCGTGATCAGCCACGAGGTTCTTCATCTCATTGATGTTCGACTCAACATCCAGCCCCACAGCCGCCCAAACTAAATGGTTCTCTGCAGTCCAAACCTTAAACGCCTGGTAGCGCGCTGCCGCATCCGCGTGGTTCTCGAGGTTAAACCAATAGCCCTGTTCTTCAGGCAGAAGCAGCCAGGCGGTGACTGGAATCCCCAAACGGTTGAGGTTTCGCACCACTCCGGCGCGCTCTTCAGAGAAATCCAAAATGCCCAACGAGATACCGGCATTCAGCGACTTCAAGTCGTCAAACACAAACCGGTCTTCAAAAAGTTTTGTCAGGTCCGCGGCATTCAGCTCACAAAAAAAGGTTATCTCAGGTTTCATGGCAAATTATCTTCACTCACTTTTCGTCTCATCATTTGCAGCCCCAGATGGGCAATCAGGCGGCGATAAAATCGGTTTCTTGGCGGGCGTGCCAACCGCCCGGGGATAGCTCTTTGGTGTGTGGCGCAGCTTGTCTATGATCACCAGGAACCCTTCGCCCTCAATTTCATCAAAGCTGATGCGCCGAAGGTCATTCAGCTCCCCACCGCAAAGAGTAATCACACTTTTCGCTTCAGCCAGCTCCTTCTGGACGCTGACGCCTTTTTGCATCAATACCCTTCCGCCAACGCGCGCCAGCG
>LUZV01000103.1 GCA_001603765.1 Anaerolineales bacterium Chloro_02
TGCTTGAGTTAAACAACACTTTAACGCTTTCTTTGTCGACGCCTTCCAACGCTTTCGCCGCGCTTTCAATTTTCTGCGCGCAGGATGGGCAGGTGAGAGTTTCTAATTGTAGGGTTGCTTTGTACATTTTATTTCTCCTGTTTTGTTATGTTAATTTATAGCTGAGCAGCCTCATGCCGTTTAAGATCACGAGCAAGATGCTCCCTTCATGCACAAACATGCCGATGGACATATTCATCCAACTGCTGAAGAATACGCTTGCCAATAAGGCTAACACAACACCAATCGCGATGGCAATGTTTTGGCGCATGTTTCGGGCGATAGCTTTCGTCAGCCCAAGCGCGTGCGGCAAGCGACCAAAATCGGAGTTCATCAGGACTACATCAGACGTTTCTATGGCGACGTCTGTACCGCTGCCCATCGCGATACCAATTTGCGCAAGGGCTAAAGATGGGCTATCGTTGACGCCGTCTCCCACAAAGGCGACAGTATGCTTGCGGGCGATTAGGTCCTGGATATAGGCGGATTTATCCTCTGGCAGCATGTGCCCATGCGCTTCGGTCAATCCGAGCTCGGCTGCGACGCGATCCACCGTGCCCTGGTTATCTCCTGAGAGAACCACCAGATTTTTAACGCCCAGTTTCTTGATCTTTTCGAGATCAGTCTTGAGCCCAGGTCGGATCTGGTCGCGGATGCCCATCAGGACTTTGACCTCGCCGTCAAGCGCCGCGAGCACCAGGGAGTTGCCGCTTTGTTCAAAGCGCGAGATATCCGCGCGAACTTGATCGGATAAAACCGCGCCATCCTGTTCCATCAGGGCCACATTGCCAACAGTGAGCTTGTGCCCATCCACCTGGGCGGTAACCCCGCCGCCACGAATGACATCAGTCTTTTCGACCGGGTAAAGCGCTGTTTCGCCAATGTGTTCCACGACCGCGTCAGCCAACGGGTGGTCCGATTCGCGCTCAACACTCGCCAGGTAAGCCAATACTCTCGCGGCATCGTTGGTGTAAAGAGCGACATCAGCCACTTTGGGGTTACCGACGGTTAGGGTTCCGGTTTTATCAAAAACCATCGTATCCACCCGGCTGAAGTCAACAATGACCTCACTGCCTTTCAGCAAAATTCCATGTTTGGCTCCATTGCCAATGCCCGCGACGTTTGAAACTGGTACGCCGATCACCAGCGCGCCTGGGCAGCCCAAAACCAAAATCGTAATAGCAAGTTCGATATCGCGAGAGACTGCCCAAACGATTCCAGCAAGCACTAAAACTGCCGGAGTATACCATTTCGAAAAACGATCGATGAAGCGCTCCGCCTCAGATTTTGAATCCTGAGCTTCTTCAACCAGTTCGATGATCCTGCCAAAGGTGGTGTCTTCTCCCACTCTGTCCGCGGAGACTTGCAGTGTGCCGTTTTCGAGGATTGTTCCGGCGAAGACAGGTGAACCCTGCCTTTTTTCCACTGGGACTGCCTCGCCGGTGATGCTGGCTTCATTGATAAAGCCTTCACCCGAGAGGACAGTTCCATCCACAGGCACTTTGGCTCCGGTTTTCACCAATAGAAGGTCGCCAACTTCCACCTCATCCACATCAACTTCCACAAACTCACCGTCATCCATGCGTTTAAGAGCGCTTTCTGGCGCCATCTCTGTCAGTTCTTTAATCGCGGACCGGGTTTTGTTGAGTGTGCGCTGCTCCAAATAGGCGCCGAACAGGAAAAGGAAGGTGACAATCGCGGACTCTTCATAGTTTCTGATGAAAAACGCGCCTAACACGGCGATGGTAACCAGCACGTCAATGCTGACCACCTTAACTCTAAGCGCTTGATAAGCCTGGATGGCTATCGGGAGAGCGCCGAAGAGAGAGGCGAGGATAAACGCCCAGCTGGCGATCTCCTCGTTTTTGAAGCCCAAACCGCTGATAAAGCCGATCGCAATCAGAATCGCGCTAACAAGCGCGATCTGGTTCTTCTTCCCTAAGATAAAACGCTGAAAAGCCAATTTTCCGCCAATCTGCCAGTGATCGCGAGTTAGGCGGAATATGCTTTGTCGATTTCGGCTAACATGGTGTAAACCGCCGCGTAGCTCTCGCAGACATCACCAGGCACGGTGTAATTTTGTGTTACTTCGCGCAGTTTAGAGAAAGTATCGGTCAGCTCAGGGTGGTCGGAACCAGTTTTTTCACTTTGGTCTGTCAGGTTGTTAAACAAGGCGCGGACTTCATGAAATTCCGGATGATGGGCGCCGTGAACTTTATCCACAATCGGGACGTATTGCTTTAGGGTCTGCATGTATTTTTTGATTTCATCTTTTTGAAAAATATTGTCTGTCATCTTTTCCTCCGCAGTGATTTTGTTGAGTAATGGCTCCAGCTTGGAGCTTAGCAGCCTTTAGGGGCTGTCACTTCCCACACTCTAATATTAATA
>LUZV01000104.1 GCA_001603765.1 Anaerolineales bacterium Chloro_02
GTTGAAACCATTCGCCGCGTTTACAAGGAACGCCGGGACGCGATGCTTCAGGCGTTTGAGGACTTTATGCCCGAAGGCACCACCTGGACCACTCCGCGCGGCGGTTTGTTCCTGTGGCTGCGCCTCCCCGAAGGCTGCGACAGCCTTGAGCTCTTCCCGAAAGCGGTCGAAGAAAAGGTTGCCTATGTGCCTGGCGTGCCTTTCTACCCCAACAGCGGACCAGCAAACACCATGCGGCTGAACTTCTCGGCAACCAACCCCGAGAAGATCCGCGAGGGCGTCCGCCGCCTCTCGGTCATGATAAAGAAGAGCATGGCATAAGGTTAGTTTTTGATGTAAAGGACAAAAGACCGGTCGCATTGACCGGTCTTTTTTTGTGGAATTCCCGATGGTCGTAGGGGCGAAGCAACCATTGGTTAAAGTATTGTGGAAAGCAGATCATTTTTGTTCGGTTGCTTCGCCCCTACCGTATGCATAATGTTGATCTTGCATGGACTCCTGATTACGCAGTATCCCTGTGGGACCATGCAGTAGATTTGACTACTACTCGAAAGGACCCACCGGGATACCGCGTTACTAAGAGGATGGCGAAAACACAAACATCCCAGCCCTCTCCTTGGAGAGGGTCGGCGAAGCCGGGGTGAGGTGCTTTTCTCCCTCATCCGCCCTACGGGCACCTTCTCCAAGGTGAAGGCAAAAGAACTCATGCCATTTGACCGCTACTCGCTCGGTCCTACAGGGAGACTGAGTAATTGGGAAACTGGCGAAAACAATGGACTTCCACTCGTCATCGCGAGCGAAGCGTGGCGATCTCCTGCTCCCTGATCTTGCATGGTCCCCTGATTAGACAATATCCTTATGGGACCATGCAAGGCATTTGAGAACATTCTCGCTGTCTGCCCACACGCGCCAGCGGCGCTGGGGTGCTTCGCGTGACCGGCGAGATCGGGTATTTCCCGATGGTCGTAGGGGCGAAGCAACCGTTCATTAACGTATTGGGGAAGGAAGAGCACTTTTGTTGGGTTGCTTCGCCCCTACCATATGCATAACTGATCTTGCATGGTCTCCTGGATCTAGACCGGCGAGAACACAGTTAAACCCCGGAACCTGATCTCCAAATCGAAAATCCCGCTTACCTCGTCCACAATTCAAAATTGGTCAAAATCGAACCGCCGATGAACTCGCGCAGGATTGAATTGTCGGGCACGTAATCCGTTCCGGTTGGCAGGAACCATTCCAGGAACTTGAGCAGGCGTTTCGCTTCGATATGCTCAGGCGTGCCAAACGGCACCTGGCGCAAAAGCGGCTCCACCAGCGGCTTCAGCGTGGTCAGCTCATATGCCAGGGCAGAGTTAAACATCACATCCGCGTTCTCCTGATAAGGGAAAATATGCTGTTTTTCACCCGCGCGCACGGATTCCCAGCGCCGGATCGTATCCGCGGCCGAGTAACCCCGGTCGCGCGAGTCTCGCAGGATACGCCGCAGCATACGGGTATCGGTAGTTGAGATGCGGTTGTGACGGTCAAGGTTTAGCTGTGTCAGGCAGGAAACATATATGCGGAAGGTGGTTTCGGGCTTGATATCGGTCAACAATCCCGGGTTAAGCCCATGGATCCCCTCCAGGATAATCACATCCCCCGCCTGCAGTTTCACCTTCGCACCGTCGCCGCTCAGACCGGTGATGAAATCGAAGCGCGGGAGCTGCACTTCCCGCCCCTCCATCAACGCCTTAACATCGCGGTTTAACCGAACCAGATCTAACGCGCGCAGGGACTCAAAATCGCGGTGACCATCGGCATTAAACGGCGTCTTCTCGCGGTCAATAAAGAAGTTGTCCATCTCCAGCGCGT
>LUZV01000105.1 GCA_001603765.1 Anaerolineales bacterium Chloro_02
CCCTATCACCGATCTCGACTGCGGCAAGCTATGCGCACCTCACAACCCCTCAGGCAAACCCTTTTGCTGCGATATCTGTGTGGCTGTTCCGGTGGCGCTCAAGGAGGAATGGGCTTATCTAAAGCCTAACACCCGCCTGTGGCACCGCCTCCGCGGAGATGAGTGCCCATCCGATCCCATAGACGTGCCAAAAATGAAGGCCGAAACGCCGTCCTACATGCACCTGATGGCTTGCCTTGGTCCGGAGCACTGCGAGCGCGATTTTCGCACCCTTAGCTGCCGCCAATTTCCCTTCTCCCCCTATATCACCGCCGACGACCGCTTTATCGGTCTCACCTACAACTGGGATTTTGAGCAAGTCTGTTGGGTCATCAGCAATTTAGACCAGGTTACAGCTGCCTACCGCCGGGAATTCATCGATCTTTACGATCAACTGCTTTATGAATACCCAAAAGAATACGACAGCTATTATTTTCTCTCAGAGGACATGCGCGAAGCGTTCAAAAAACGCCGCCGCCGCATACCTATCCTTCACCGGGACGGCTTTGATTACCTTCTCAGCCCAGCAACAGATCGTCTCACGCGCGCCTCCGCTGCCGACTTCCGCAAGTTTGGCCCGTATCGAGCAAAATAGTGTCAATAGTATTTTACCTGCCGCGATTTGCGGTACTGATCAAAAATTGGTAAACCCATAAGCATACGCCCCTTGATTACTGCTCTATTCCACATTTTTCTGCGTTCTCAAACAAAAGAGCCGCAACTGTAAAAGAGGACGCATTAAACCACTCACCTCGAATCCGCGTGGAATTCGAGGTGAGTTTTGGCTTATTCCCTAATGAAGTGGACTTACCGAATGATCGTCGGCAGGAAGACGTCCATAGTTGGAGCGTATTCAGCCGCCGCGACATTGTCGATTCTGCCGCCGTTATAGCTGGCAATCCCAACCAAGTAACCTTCTGCCGCCGGGGCATCGCTGCAGGAATAAAACTGGTAACCTAATCCTCCGTCAATGCGCGTCAATAAAATGGTGACGGTTCGGGTATCGTTCACCCAGATCGTCACATGCGCGCTGGATACCGGAGAGGACATTAGGAAGTATCCAGGTCCAAAGCCTTCACCATTATTACCGACATAGCAGCCGATCGACTCATACTTATTGTCTCCATCTTGATTCTGCAATTTGATAAACAGGTTGTTTACGCCAGAGCCATAATTAAGGATGAACGCGGAGAAATTTGTTTCCCCGCTTGGGTTGGCAGTTACATCACCTTCTATGCGATTCCCTTTAATATTCTTGAAGATAGTCAGGTTAGAGGTTGATATTGTTCCACGCGCCGTCTGATCAATCAACGCGATCACCCCACTGCGAGTTTCCCAACTGGGACCTAAATCACCAGTTGGGCGGTTGAAGGCATCCAAGCCAAACACGTGGTTTACCCGCACGTTGTCAATCAAACCTCCCATGTGGCTCGCAATCCCAACCAAAGGCCCTTCAGCGGCAGGGGCCACACCGCATACATACGCTTGTGTGCCGCCGCCGCCATCGATCTGAGTGAACACCACGGTCACAACCCTGGTAGTGTCCACGCTGACAATCATATGAGCGGATGTGAAAGGCGCGTTCAAATTAAAGAAGCCCGCGCCAAAACCACTACCGTTATTTCCGGTATAACAACCAACCGTGTCAAATGCGCCTGTTCCACCGTTGTCCTGCACTTTGATAAAGAGGTTTGTTGAACCCGCGCCATAATCGAGCACCAGCGCGCTATATTGAGTGCCTCCTCCAGGAGTCAACGATACATCTGCCTCAATCTGTCGCGCGCCAAAACCGTTATAGGTTGCCAATGAGTCAAATGAGGTCCCTTTCGCCTTCTGATTTGCAATCACAAAGCTGCCAGCCTGAACAACCCAGTTTGAGCCAAGCGAACCGTTAGCGCGGTTGAAGTTATCCTGAAAATCTTGTATGACTTCAAAGTTATCCACCCTTCCACCGCCCCAACTTGCCATACCAACTCCATAACCCTCTGCGGGAGGCGCGCCAGCGCATTGATAATACTGGCTGCCACTGCCGCCATCAATTTTTGTGAGTGTTATGTGTACCACCCTGTCTTCGTTCACAGAGACTCTCATGTGGGCGGACGAAAAAGGTGAGGAGAGCGCAAAAAACTCTAAACCAAAAGCGGCGCCACTGTTGTTATTACCAGTATAGCAAGCCCCGTGTTCAAACGTACCGTTCCCATCATTATCTTGAAGTTTAAGGAAGAGATTGTTAACTCCTTCATCATAGTTGAGTACTAACCCTGCGTATTGCAGCCCTCCACCAGGACTAAGTGAAATGTCGGCTTCAATCTGAACCGCCCCCACGCTGTTGTATGTTGCGAGGTTAGGATATTCCAATTTGCCGAGGGCTTTTTGATCAACAATTTCAAAGGTACCTGAGTGAACCCACCAATTAGAGCCCAGGGGTCCGTTTTGGTCTGTGAATGTGGTGAGAGGTTTTGGGTCTACCGCTTCCACCGTCACGTTATCGATCTGACCGCCTCCATAGGAGGCTATTCCGAGTTGACCGCCTTCCGCCGCGGGAGCACCAGCGCAGACGTAGGACTGGTCCGCACCGCCTCCGGTAAGGTGGGTGATTGCGATTGTTACGGTACGGTTGGGGTGAACGGCAACATGCAGCTCAGCTCCGCTAAAAGTCCCTGAAAGATTGAAGAAACCCAAGCCAAATTCTCCATTTGCGCCGTTGTTTCCCTTGTAACAAGCACCTGTTTCGAACAAGCCATCGCCATTGGTATCCTGGATTTTGATAAAAATAAAATCCTTTCCGTCAGCGTAATGAAACGCAAATCCAGCATACTGTGTCGCCCCGCTTCCACCAGAGTGTATCCATGCCATTGCCTCGTTAGTGCCAACAGAGTTGTGGACAGATAAGGAGCTCGTTGATGACCCAAAAGTGGTCTGCGCGGCTGAATTCACAATGCTAATACCAGCCACTTTGTCAGACCAGGCACCGCCAAGCGTGCCGTTTGGACGATTAAAATCATCCAAATTACCCGTCAGCCCAGCCAGCAGCGCGAGGTCATTTCCCATTGTCACCTCACCCTCGGGGCTCCCCAAAGTTTGGTCTGGCTCAGGGGCAGCAGGCGTGTCTTGCAACTGCGGAGGTGCTGGTGGTTCAACCTGTGGGGCTGTCAGATCTTCGTTGGCTGGGAGGCTGAGGTCTGATGGGTCCGGGGCAGCAGGAGTCCACTCAGCGGTTGGAAGCTCCTCTACCAGCGCGTCTTCCAGCGGTTGAATATCAACCGAACCTGGAACGGTAACATCCGGTCCGTTTTCCTCGCCAATCAGGTTAGCATATGGGTTATCGGCGGCAGGGATGTAGCCAGCCTTTGGATCACCGCCCAGGGTATTATCGACCGGAATATCCGGCTGTTGAGCATTAATCGCGGAGTCTAAAGCTTGAGCGCCTCTAAAACCTGGCGCGGTCGTGCCCATAGAAAAGATTAACGCCAACACAATAGTAAATCGAATGGCAGTGCGATGCCAGATTATAGAGTGATTCATTTTTCTCCTTTCACGTTATCAGAGAGACCAATAGGATTGAACGCAATCTTGCCCTAAATGGGCTGACTTCCAGTTGATTGAGCTGTAAGTTCTATGAATATCGCCAGAAAATTAGCCATTCGCGCTAACTCTAATAATCATATTATAGTATTTTTTTATGA
>LUZV01000106.1 GCA_001603765.1 Anaerolineales bacterium Chloro_02
CCTCCAGGTCATCATATTTTGGATGGTAAAAGTCAGCATTGCAACAAAAACGAACAAATCAGTACAGAAAATACTATAATCTTCTTAACGGTTCAACAGGAGAATGATTGTGAGACAAAAAATAAAAACAAAACTAGACCAGTTAAAAGCTCAAGGCGCGCATTATATCGACGCGCGCTGGTATCCACGGGAAGATCAAAACATGCTTTTCGTGTGGAATGGCAACCTCAAAGAGAACACCGTCTCCAGCCAGAGCGGCTTGGGCGTGCGTGTTCTTTATAACGGCGCCTGGGGGTTTTCGGCATCTTCAGACCTAAGCAATCTCGATGCCATTTTTGATCAGGCATTGGATAACGCTCGCGCGGCATCTGAGCGTGTTACTTTCCCGGTTCGGCTGGCAGAAAAGGATGCTGTCCGCGCAACCTTCAGCAGTCCAAACCAGATTGACCCTTTTGAAGTTGGGTTAGACGAAAAAGTCGCCTTTTTGCAGAAGCTCGATCAGGCGCTCAATCAACCCGGGGTGGCACAGAGGATGAGCTATCTTGATTTCGTCCGAAAACAGATCATCTTCATGGATTCTGAAGGCTCCGAGATCGAAAAAAATATCATCGAAGTGTTTCCCGGGATGCGGATTGTGGGCGTTGATCAAGATGGTGGAATGCAGAGCCTGAAATACCTCCCTGGGCGCACAGGGCCAACACGAGGTTGGGAGAGTATCTCGGAAGCTGATTTCTTGCACAACGCGGATCGGTTGGTGAGGGAGATGAACGAGCTGTTGGTAGCGCCAATTTGCCCGGACGGGAAAAGATCCGTTATCTTACTCCCCGGCATAATGTACCTCCAAACGCACGAGACTATCGGGCATGCGTTGGAATTGGACCGCATCCTCGGCTATGAGCTTTCGTTTGCTGGCGGGTCCTTCGTCCGATTGGAAGATTTTGGCACACTCCGCTATGGCTCTGAGAAGCTCACTGCCCGCGCCAACGCGTTGGAACCCAACACCCCTGGCAGCTTTGGTTATGATGATGACGGCGTTCCCGCCCAGGACAATTTGCTGATCGACAAGGGTATTCTCGTGGGGGCGATTACCGGACGCCAGATGGTGGAAGAGGCTAACGCCAAAGCTCGCAAACGGATCTTCGAGGGTTCAAGCGGCGCTAACCGCGCCACCGCGTTTTACCGCGTTCCAATCGAGCGAATGACCAACATCAACATCGACCCGGGCAGCGACGGCAGCCTGGAGGATATCATTGCCAACACCGAGCGTGGCGTAGTTTTGGATGGGGATAAGAGCTGGTCAATCGGCTCTAATCGCGAGCAATTTCACTTTGCTTGTGATCTTGGTTGGCTGGTGGAGGATGGTCAGAAGAAACACATGGTCAGGAACCCAACCTATCGCGGAGAGACCCTGCCATTCTACAATTCGCTCAGCGCTGTTGGCGATGAGAGCACCTGGCACGTCCATTACGTCGACAATTGCGGTAAGGGAGCGCCAAATCAGATCATGCAGTTAGGGCACGGCATACCGGTTTGCCGGTTCGATAACGTGCAGGTAGGAGAATAACCATGACCAACGAAATAATCAGTTTACTTAGGACACTCCGCCAGGCTGCGCTTGATCGCGGATTGAAAGCGACGATTCATTACCACGAAGAAGACAGCTTTTTGATGCGCTTTGCCAATTCTGCTATCTCTCTGAATACCAATGAGCGCCTGGTCCGCCTGGATTTTAAGGCGTTTGATGGCCGCAAAACAGCTCAGGTTGCATCTATTGTAGATCCGACTGACCTGGATGGGGTGAAACAATCTCTGGATCGGCTGGCTGAGATGCTTCCGCACGCCCAACCACTTACTTACGATCCGACCTTCCCTGTTTATCAAAAAGATATCGTAGACGAACGCTCGTACGACCCGGCTTTAGCCGCGCTGACAAACCAGGAACGCTTGGAATACTTCAACACATTGGCAAAAGGGCTTGAGTCGGAAGATGTGAAGCTGAGCGGGATATTTAGCAATGGGGTTACCACTGTCGCCCAGATAAGCACCGCCAGCGAACACACACAGTTCTTCCGTTCGTCTGACGCTCAAATCACGGCGGTTTTGTCGTCAGAAAGCCTCAAGTGGGAGATCAACGCGGAGCAATCCGCCCAAAAGAAGAGTGATTTGGACGCGGTAAGCTTGCACGAAGACCTTACATTATTACTGCAAAACTATCAGCAGGACGCCGCGGTTAAGCTGCCAGTCGGGAAGTACACCGTTGTGCTTGGTCCGGCGGCAACCGCTGAATTGGTGGGGATGATGGCAATGTACGGTATGACTGGCGCAGCGCTGAAGCAGGGTTATTCCTTCTTGACAGAAGCCGACCAAGGTCGCCGGATATTTTCTGAAAAGTTTTCGGTGACCGATGACCCCGAGGCAGTTGAGCTGTATGCCGAGAAAGCAGATCAATATGGTTTGGAACGAAAACCGTTCGCGCTGGTTAGCAACGGAAAATTTGGCGGCTTTGTTTGGGATCAGGACACCGCTGATGAGTTTGGTCAAAAGCCAACCGGTCACAGCATTAATCACCCAAGTCTGGTAGTGAATGGCGGAACGGGCGAAGTTGCTTCATTGGCTGAGTTAATCGCGATGGAAAAGGATGAGGATTTGCTTTATATCCCCTATATCCACTATATGAACATGGTCAACCCCTCTGAAGGCACAATCACAGGTTCCAGCCGTTTTGGCGCGCTTTACCTGAAAAAAGATGGCAGCGTTGAAGTTCCGTTTAACGTGCGCCTGACCCAAAGATTTGTAGACTTCTTTGGGGATAACCTTTGCTGGCTTAGCAGGGAACAGGTGGTCTATAACGTTTCGAGCAGCTACGACAGACGCAACCCAACGGCGTTGAAGGTGCCTCGTTTTGTGTGCGTCAAAGGGATCGAGATTTCCCACTCCAATCCTTCATATTAGTTCGCCGTAGCACGTTGGATTCCTGGCGGAGGGCAAAAAACCCTCCGCTTTTCATTCTGCTAATTAGGCTGGCTCAGAGTCTCTGCGTTGAAAAAGAGTTCGCCCGTTCCAATAATTCAATCGCCCCCAGGTATAATAAGCGTATGGGCAAACAGAAATTATTTGGCGCCATTGAAGGCGGTGGAACTAAGTTTATCTGTGCGGTTGCCGACGAAGAAAACAAAATCCTGCTTGAATCGCGCATACCCACCTCCCTCCCCCATGAAACTCTTGCGGCGTGCGCTGACTTTTTCCTTCAGGCGCGCCGTAATCTCGGGCCTTTATCCGCGCTCGGTATTGCCTGCTTCGGTCCTCTCGATCCCCGCCCCGCCTCCCCCACTTACGGCCGAATTCTCGCCACGCCAAAGCCGGGATGGGAAAATGCTGATATCGTCGGTTTTTTTAGAGACACGCTTGGCACGAATCTTCCTATTGGCTTTGACACCGACGTCAACGCTGCCGTCCTGGCTGAATCCCGTTGGGGCGCTGGTCAGGGTTTGAGCGACTTGGTTTATCTCACCGTTGGCACAGGCATTGGCGGTGGCGCCTTGGTTGACAGCGAGGTGCTTCATGGCTACGCGCACCCAGAAATGGGGCATGTTTTGCTTCCCAAACACCCTTCCGATGCCGCTTTTTCCGGTGTCTGCCCCTTCCACGGCTCGTGCCTTGAAGGGCTCGCCTCCGGTCCGGCCATTGAGGCGCGCTGGGGTGCCAACGCCGCTGATCTGCCGCCAAATCACCCCGCCTGGCAGCTTGAAGCTCACTATCTCGCTCTTGGGCTGATGAATATTTGTTTAATCCTGGCTCCCGAACGCATCACGCTCGGCGGCGGGGTTATGAACCAGACCTTCCTGTTCCCCATGATCCGTTCTGAGCTGACATATCTCTTGGGGAACTACCTCCAATCCCCACAAATAGCCGACATGGAGCACTATGTTGTTCCCAGTGGCTTGGCAGGAATCGCGGGTCTTTATGGCGGTCTGGCTCTTGCTCATCAGGCTCTTTTGAACCAATCCTGATAACCTTTTCACCCTTCGCTCAAGATCTGTTTTTTTGACAGCGACTGACCCTTTTGAAGGACAAGGTTCAACCTTTCCGTGCCAGTGGTTACCATGAGCGCAAGCAATAACAGCACTACCGGGTAGAGATGCAAACCATTGCGCCCCACAATCAGCCCTAAAAGTGGCGGGATTAAGGTCAAACCAACGTACGCGGTCGCCATCTGCAGCCCCATCAGGCTTGCCGAGTTTTCCGCCCCAAAGCGCCTTGGGGGTTCATGCAGTAAGGTTGGGTAAATTGGAGCGCAGCCCAGAGCCCGGTGCTGGCTTCCACTGCGCAATACGCAAAGAATGCCGCCAGATTTGGGGAAAGCCCCCGAAGATGCCGTATCTCCACCCTACCGGTTTGGGAGTCGATGGGAGCTGGATCTACGAAAGAGGCTGACCCAAAAGGTCAGCCTCTTTTTGTGAGTTGAAACTATTTAATCGTCGTCAAGTAGAACGGCAGGGTCATTTGTTCAATCTGATCAAGCTGCTCATCGAAGAAATCGACATGCTCTTCTTCATCCGCCAGGATAGCGTCCAGTAATTCCTTGGTTCCGTTATCGCCTTCGGCGATGACTACTCTGATCGCGTCGTTATACATTTTCACCGCATCCGACTCGAGAATGAGGTCGTTCTTGACCATCTCATCCACAGTCTTGCCAATACGAATGGCATCCAACTCGCTGACAATCGGGCGTCCTTTCAGGAAAAGAATACGCGAAATCAATTTTTCTGCATGTTTCATCTCCTCAATAGCACGATGCTCTTCAGCTTCACCGAGTTTAGAATAGCCCCAGTCTTCATACATCTCCGCATGCACCATGTATTGGCTGATGGCAGTCAGTTCCTCACGCAGGAGACCATTTAATGTTTCAATAACTTTTACGTTGCCTTTCATGTTTCCTCCGTTACTTGACCGTGGTCAGATAATTTCCCAGACCCATCTGTTCGATCTGATCAAGCTGCTCCTCAATGAAATCGAGATGATCTTCCTCATCTTTTAGGATGCGGTCGAGCAGTTCTTTCGTTCCATTATCCAAAAGATCCGCAGCCAATTTGATGGCTTCGTTGTAATGTTTTACAGCTTCCACCTCAGATTGCCTGTCGTTTTCGAGCATTCCAGGGACAGTATCAGAGATATGCATCTTGTTGAGCTTGTCCACAATAGGTGTGCCGCCAAGGAAAAGGATTCTTGAAATAAGCTTTTCCGCATGTTTCATCTCGGTTATCGCGCGATCTTCGATGCTGTGATGCAGGGATTCAAAACCCCAGTCAGCGCACTCTTCCGCGTGAACAAAATACTGACTAATGGCTGTCAGCTCGTCTGCCAGCAGAAAGTTCAGTTTCTCAATAATCTCGGGTTTGCCTTTCATACAAACCTCCTTTCAAGTTTTCGATGCTTAATTATAACGTTAACAAAGAACCAGTTCAAATAATATGCGACCAATCACTCTACCTTGCACAAGTCTTATTGGATCAATCTTCTTCGAGTAAAATCCTTGTGATATTAAATAATTTAGTCATTATTTTCTGGGTCTCCGGACGGGCGGCGGCGAACCCTGAACGGAGAGGTTCAACATGGGCAATATCACCGATAAAGTAATGGGAAATTACAACCTGAAATTGGCTGACACCAGGATTGCAGACTTCCCACGCTATGATTTCTTCAAAGAGGTCAAGCCTCAAGCCAGGTATCTGACGCCAATTGCCTGGATGCTAAGCTTTCCGGACTTCTGGAAGCATAAAACCCGTCTTTCCCGCGATTTAAAGGGAGTCAAGCCTCCTTACCTATTGCTTTGCAATCACAACGGTTTTTTTGATTTTAAGGTCATGACTGCCGCCATCTTTCCGCGGCGCGCAAATTACGTCGTCGCGCTGGATGGCTTTATCAATCGCGAGTGGATCATGCGCAAGGTTGGCTGTATTTGCAAACGCAAATTTGTAAACGATCTTGAACTCATTCGCCAGACTGCCAGATTGCTTAAGCAGAAACAAATCGTAGTTTATTACCCCGAAGCGCGCTACTCCCTGATTGGGACGGATGCGGTTCTGCCGGACTCATTGGGCAAGATGATCCGGTTTCTGAAGGTCCCAGTAGTAACCCTAATTTCACATGGGCATCATGTTAACGAGCCTGCCTGGAATCAGACCAATCGCGGGATCCCTACAACCGCGGAGTTAAAGCTGCTGCTTTCACAACAGGAAGTTGAAACACTGGATGCTAAAACTATTCAGCAACGGATCGAGCAGGGTTTTAAGTACGATGATTATGCCTGGCAGCTCAAAAATAAAATCGTTCAAGGGGCGCCTGACCGCGCCGAGGGGCTCCACCGGGTTCTCTATCAGTGCCCTCACTGCCAGACCGAATACCGTATGACCAGCCTGGGCGCGGAAATTAGCTGTGAGGCATGTGGAAAACGTTGGCAACTCACTGAGTATGGTCAACTCGAAGCTGTCGAAGGCGAAACCGAGTTCCCTCACCCTCCAGATTGGTACGAATGGCAGCGTGCCAACGTCCGGCGCGAGGTTGAAACAGGTGTTTACCAACTGGAATGTGAAGTCTTAATTGATTCTCTTCCCAACAGTGACGGTTTCGTCCCAATGGGTATAGGCTGGTTGCGGCATGACACAAACGGAATGACGCTACGCGGTGAACACGCTGGGGAGACCTTTGAGGTTACCAAAACTGTGCCGTCCCTTTACTCTATCCATATCGAATACAACTATATCGACAAGAAAATGGACTGCATCGACATCAGCACGCTCGACGACACCTACTTTGTCTACCCCACCACCCGCGACGCTTCCGTCACGAAAGTTGCGCTGGCGGTAGAGGAGCTTTATAAATTCTGGTCGCGCGAGCCGTGCTAGCTAAGTTAATTCTGGCATTGCTGGCGCCCTCGCCGCGCAAGCGCTCCATTGTTTTCATGCCGCGTTACTGAAATGTATTCGGTTGTTTTCGGTTTGGCTTACAACATCAGGTTTTAAGCCAAATCCTGCCTCCCGATTTTCTTGAGGTGGTCCACCATCGCCTTCACCTCCCCCGCCTGTTCCATATCACAAACGAGAAGCGCGTCGGGGGTGTCCACCACGATCAAGTTTTTCAATCCAATTCCGGCAATCAAACGTTTGCCGGCGATGAGCATCGAATTTTCTGAACCCCAAAGGACCACTTCCCCACTGGTGCTATTGCCCTTCTCGTCCGATTCGAAAACCGTCTTAAGGTTTCCCCACGTACCCACATCGAGCCAATCCATATCTGCCGGCAGAACGATCACGCTCTTTGCGTTTTCCATGATTCCATAATCAATGGTCTGCTTTGCGATTCCCGGCCATAACTCCGCCAGGACTGAACCATACTGCTCACTTCCAATCGAAACGGCTATGCGCAATAGTCGGCTGTGAAGATCGGGCATTTGCTCCTTGAATTCCCCCATAATCCGATCCACCTTCCAGATGAACATCCCGCTATTCCAGGAGTATCTTCCCAGGTTGAGCATTTTCTGCGCGTTCTGAGCGTTTGGTTTCTCAACAAAGCGTTCCGCCCGATACGCCTTAAACCCCAATTGCTCGCCCAACGGTTCGGCTTCTTCAATGTAGCCGTAGGCGGTTGATGGCCAGGTGGGTTTGATGCCTAAAGTGACCAAGTAGTCACTTTTCGCGAAAGCCAGCGCGGACTGTATAACAGCTCTGAACACATCCGGTTTGCCGATCACATGGTCAGCCGTCAAAACCGCCATGGTCGCCTCAGGGTCGCGCGCTTGTAAGTGAATTGCCGCCAACCCAATGGCTGGGGCGGTTCCTCTGCCTTCAGGCTCAACAATAAAATTGGATTCAGGAATCGATGGCACTTGTTCATGCAGAACCTGATTGTGATCAGCACTGGCAACGACCAAAATTTGTTCCGGCGGGAACAACGGCAGCAGCCTTTCCACCGCAATTTCAAACATGCTCTGTTCACCATAAAGGCGAAGAGCTGGTTTAGGGAGATGTTCGCGGCTCAAGGGCCACAAACGCGTGCCAGCACCACCAGCCATGATTAAGGCATAATCCATCGAAAGCCTCCATTATTGTATTGTTGCTTTGATTATACCCGTGCCAGCGCGTTTGCATCGCCTCTTTAGCGATAAACCGGCCGCCAAGACAATGTAAGCTCATTTGAAATATTGGGGATATTAAAGATTGACAATTGGCTGACAATCAGATCGTGTGATCTGGTCGGTACGATGATAGTTGGTTTTTCCTCGTTGTAATCAATGAAAAGATGATATCCTTAGCACATCAGACATCGTTCATTTAGACTATTATTGATCCTTTTCCCCTTTTTTGGGTTTAAGGATTCATAAAAAGGGAGTCTATGATGTTAGAACTACCTGAGACATTAATACTCTCACAGCAAATCAACTATTTCCTCTCTGGGAAAATCGTCTCAAATTCTATAGCAGCTCAGAGCCCGCACAAATTCACCTGGTACAACGGCGACCCTTCCAGGTATTCCACCATTCTTCAAGGTAACAAAGTGCTCTCCGCGCGCGGCGTGGGTATGTTTGTTGAGATCACTCTTTCAGACAGCATGCTGCTTTTCGATGATGGTGTGAATTTGCGATTCCATCCGAACGCCGGGCCGATCCCTACAAAACATCAGTTGTTGATAACATTCGAAGATGACACCAGCCTAAGCGCGTCTGTCGTAATGTACGGGGGTGTTGTCTGTTGGGAAAATGGAAACTCTTATGACAACACCTACTACGAAATATCGCAGGAAAAGCCTTCTCCTCTTTCAGCAGAATTTGATGAAGCTTATTTTTACGCTCTGATAGCCCCCGAATCCGTCCGCAAGCTGCCGCTCAAGGCGGTACTGGCAACTGAACAGCGTATTCCTGGGTTAGGGAATGGATGCCTGCAAGATATTCTCTGGAATGCTGGATTACACCCACGGCGCAAGCTTTCAACCCTTTCAGACACAGAAGTGGGAAATCTCTTTGTAAGTATTAAAGACACTCTGAAAGCGATGACTGATGGTGGAGGGAGGAACACCGAAAAGGACCTCCTTGGGCAGCCAGGAGGCTATCAGGTCAGGCTATGCGCGGCTACTTGTGGTATGCCGTGCGCAAAATGCGGCACAGCGATCCTCAAGGAAACCTTCCTGGGCGGCAGCATTTATACCTGCCCAGTTTGTCAGCCTCAGGGGTAATCACAGCGATTGCTGAGTGTAGTGGCAGTTTACTAGGTATTTTTCTCAGAGCTCTTTTTGGTCAATCGCTCTTTTATTGCCAGGATGACCGGAATGGTTGCCAAAATAATCCCACACCAACGGATCCAATCCATGCCCGGAAAACTTACATGAAACGTCTTCAGCAGATAGTATGTCATTAATAGCGGGAAGGCTACGATCAACATGATCACATAACGATGCCGCCGCTTGATGTAAAGCACAATAAATGCTATTGTGTGGATAAAAAAGATCCCCGAAAGGACGGGTGGCACCCAACTGTGGGGCTGCGCCGCGCTCAGGCATTCAATACTAAACATATCATCTCCTTTGGTCCCTGACTAATCCACCTTCCTCACCGCATCGGGGGTTATTGTTCGCTCAAATCTTGTCATTTCATCGGATAATTTACACTACTCACAAAGGGAATCAACCATACAAACCAGACAATCATGCTGTATTTGGCATAGTTAATTTGTGCCCGTTCATCTCTGTTTTTGAAAACATAGGCGGCCCAGATCGCATTCCCGAGCATTAACAAGATTGCGAGCGCCCCAGCAACACTATGGAGATTGAGGGATAATTTGCCCGCAAGAATGGACATCAACGTGGTCCC
>LUZV01000107.1 GCA_001603765.1 Anaerolineales bacterium Chloro_02
GATTATGACAGACTGTTTTCAACGGACATCCTTTTTGTTTCGTGTTTTCTCTCGACAAGTCAACACGTTACATGATGTCCGTTCCTTTTTTCAAGCACTATGATGAATAATCCGGGCTAATAGTGATGGCACTTTTTTCCTCAAATCAGGTGATGGAAACAAAACTTGGTATAGCCCCGATTCGGAGGGTGTTTTCCATGCCGACGTAAAGAGCAAGGACAGCTCAACAATTGTCCAGAACACCGATGGCTCCTACACGCGGACCACAAAGTACGGCAAGGTCTATAATTTCGATTCATATGGAATACTTACAGAAATAGAGGACAGAAACGGCAATACAATCACTTTTAGCTATAATGTAAATAAAGAACTTATCCACATAGCTGATAATATATCGGGAAGGTCAGCCGACATCGCTTACGACGGGGGAAAAATAACACAAATTACAGAACATGTTACGGACTCCTCCACTCGAACGTATACGATCTCTTACGACTCCGGGCTTCTTACCGGTATCTCCGATCAGCTTGGGCATACCTGGCATTACCAGTATGATCCCGCTTATGGCAACAAGATGTCTCAAAAAACCGATCCATCCGGCAACAATTCCATCTACCACTACAATACGGACGGAACGCTCCATGACACCGTCGATTCTAACGGTATTACTAAAAGCCTTGAATACGATGCCGCAAACAGCACCACCACGGTTACCGAAAAAGATGGCGGGGTATGGACACATAAGTACTATGCTGAATTCAATGTCCCACTGGAAATCACCGATCCATTGGGAAATAAAACAACTTACTCCTATGATTATTCAAAAAATCAACTCCTTTCTATTACTTATCCTGATACAACCTCTATATCATTTGAATACGACCCGAATACCGGCAATTTGCTCTCCCAAACCGACAGGCGCGGGAAAATCACCACATTCGCCTACGATTCCGACCCTCAAAAAGGAGGGCTTGGGATTAGAGTCACTGAAATAGTCGATCCCGCCCAGAAAACGACCCACATCACCTATGACGCCAATGGAAATATCCATACCATCACGGACCGGACCAACGCCACAACGACCTTTCTAAGAGCGGACGCAAAGAAAAACATCACCGGCATCATCGATCCCCTGACACATCCATTTCAATATGACTACCACGATCAAAGCAGTAATTTGGGCAATCAGGTGATGTCGGTAACCGATCCCACCTCGCGCACTATCAATTTTACCCGGAACAAGTTGGGAAGTATTCTCACCGTAACCGACGCGCTCGACCACACCACATCGTTTGCTTACGACAACAGCGGAGAACTTGTAACCTCAATAACCGACCACCTCACGAATTCGACTGTTTTCGGCTACGATCCGAACGGCAACATCAATTCCGTAACCGATCCGGTGGGAAATCCCCCCACCGGATATACCTATAACTACCGGGGACAACTGACAAAGATCACCGACGCCCACGGTGAGGAAACGATATTTTCCTACACGACTACGGGATGCTTCTCCTGCAACGGCGGGGGTGAAAAGCTCACGTCCGTGGAAGATCCGGCACATTCCATTACGAATTTCACCTATGGCTACGATCTCGAAAACAAGCTGTATGTCACCACGATGACGGACCCGCTCCAAAAAACCGTAATTTCCACGTACGACCCCCGCACTCGGCAGCAGGTGGTGACGGATCGGAAGGGAGACCAGATCACTTATGCTTATACCGCCACCGGAAAACTGGCAAGCATTACCTATCCGGACCCCAATCACCCCCAGGTGATAAGCACCTACAACGATCTGGACAGACTGACCGATACGCAGGATTCTGTCGGAACCACCCATTACGTTTATGATGATGAAGGAAGAGTTACCGACTATACCGACGCCAACGGGTACGCGCTGCATTTTGTTTACTACCCGACGGGGAGCCTCCAGCAGATCATCTACCCGGATTCCGGCAGGGTGACCTACACTTACGATGCCGCAAACCGCCTGGAACACGTTAGAAACTGGCTACGCGACACGGTTTATGAGGAGGCGACCTACACTTACGATGCGGCGGGAAGGCTTCAGACTTTTACCCAGTTTAACGGAATTCAAACGGCTTACACCTTTGATGCCGCAGACCGGCTGACCGATACGGTGAGCGCGGTCGCAGAGTACCATTTCACCCTGGATGCCAACGGGAACCGGGTTCAGTCGCAGCAAACAGAGCCCCTGGCGGCCCTGCCTCCGGCGGGTGCCGGTATGATCGACTTCGTCTACAATGACGGGAAAAACCGCCTCCTCTCAGCCGGAAATATTAACTACGGCTACGATTTTGAGGGGCAGCTTTCAAGCGCAGGCGCCACAAGCCTCACCTTCGACTACGACCATCGCCTTGTGGGGATCGGCAGCGACATGGAATTCTTCTACGACGGGCAGGGCAACCGGTTGAAGGCCGTTAGCCCGGATTATTCATCATAGTGCTTGAAAAAAGGAACGGACATCATGTAACGTGTT
>LUZV01000108.1 GCA_001603765.1 Anaerolineales bacterium Chloro_02
TTCAAATATGCCGAATTGAGCCGCGAAGCGGCGGGGGGAGTGGGGGCGAAACGCCCCCATGGCTTTTAAAGCACCACTTCGATACCATCTTGAACACAGTCCGGACTCCCCCCAATCCTCCCGCTTTTCCCCCTCATCCCCCGGTACCAGGAGCAAAGACTTTGCCAATGTCCGTGAAAACGGTGCCGGTGCTGGCCCCGTGGCATTCCATGCGGGTTCGGCGTTCTCCGAAGCAGCCCGGGAATGAAACAAATTAGAGGCGTGGCAAAATCACGGCACAAAAATGTATCTCGAAAGAGGTCGATTTCTCCCGCTCTTTTCCATTAGTTCCATCTTCAAGGTAATTGGCCGTGATGCTTTGCCTCACCCGCGAAGCATGAAAATTCCCTTTTCAAGGTAGACTGTTTTCTACGCAAAGCAGTGGAAGGCGATTGCGGATACACAGGTCCCGTTGACGTTTCGATTGCGTATTTGATTGGCAGGGTTGTATGCTGTCAGGGCTTCGGGCGCAACGGAAGCTTTTCGGGAAAAAATCCGACTCCCACACGCAATCTGGATGCACAGCGCAGAAGTTGGTTCTTCATTCTGGATCGGTTTTCACTACATCGGGATTTTTTCATGTCGGTTCACGGTGCAACGGATGAGTTGGGGGCGGGGGCGATAGGCAGGCTTCTTTTGCGTTATTCTCTTCCTGCCATTGTCGGCATGACCGCCTCTTCCCTGTACAACATCATCGACAGGATATTCATCGGCCAGGGCGTCGGGGCTTCGGCCATATCGGGCCTCGCCATAACGCTTCCCATCATGAACCTGGCCGTGGCGTTCGGCGCCATGGTGGGGGTCGGGGCCGCGGTCACCATCTCCATCCGGCTGGGAGAAAAGAACGCCGCGGACGCCACCTTCATCCTCGGCAACACCGTCTTTTTGAATGTCGTCATCAGCATAGCTTTTTCCATCGTGGTCCTCGGCTTTCTGGACGGCATACTGCGCGCCTTCGGCGCCAGCAGCGATACCCTGCCTTACGCAAGAGAATTCATGGAGATTATCCTTGCGGGAAACGTCGTCACCCATCTCTACATGGGGCTGAACAACATTATGCGCGCTTCCGGCTACCCGAAAAAGGCGATGGCGGCCACCCTGCTCACCATCGGGGTGAACGTCGTGCTGGCGCCGCTCATGATCTTCGGGCTCAAGTGGGGGATTCGGGGAGCTGCCACGGCCACGGTGTGCTCGCAGATCACCGGGCTGGCATGGGTGCTGCTCCATTTCGTGGGCAGGCAAAGCAGCGTCCGATTCGAACGCGGGTGCTTCAAACCCAGGGTGCGCATCATCAAGGACATCATTTCGATCGGAATGTCCGCCTTCCTGTTGAACGTGTGCCTGTGCCTCATCATGAGCATCATCAATCTGCGGCTGGTAAAATACGGCGGAGATTTTGCCGTCGGGGCCTTCGGGATCATCAACAGCATCCTGATGTTTTTTGCGATGGTCGTGCTGGGCTTCACCCAGGGGATGCAGCCCATTGCGGGGTATAACTACGGCGCGAACCAGTGGCACCGGGTGCGGGAAGTCTTCAGGTTCACGGTGGTGGCGGCAAGCTGCGTGACGTGTACCGGTTTCTTGATGGCGGAGTGCATTCCGGAGCTGATCTCCCGCGCCTTCACAACCAGCCGTGACCTGACGGAGCTTTCCACGGAGGGAATGCGCATCGTTTTCGCCATGTTCCCCCTGGTCGGCTTTCAGATGGTGACTGCGAACCTGTTCCAGTCCATCGGAAAGGTGCAGATATCCATCCTGCTTTCCCTGTCCAGGCAGGTATTGTTCCTGATCCCGGCGCTTTTCGTTCTTTCGCACATTTTCGGGGTAAAGGGCGTGTGGGCATCCATGCCGGCCTCGGATCTCGCGGCCACCGTCCTCACGCTCATCGTCCTGAAAAACCAGGTGAAAAAAGCCCCGGCAACGGCGCGAAATCCCCAGGTGCGGTCCTGCCGATGACCGGACCGCCCGCACCTCACGGATTCAAGCCGGTGACGACCGGACGCTCGTCACGCACGCGCCGGCGCGTGCGGCCGAATCCCGGGGAGCGGGAGGATACATTTCCCCGGATCGCGTTGGGGCTGTAGCAAGAAAGCCCATTGCGCGGGACTGAAAACCCGGTGGTTTTCGCTCGCATTTTCCGGGGTGAACCGGAGGGAGTTGTCCTTCAACCACTGGCGGAACTACAGCGGCTCATTCCGTGATTGGAAGGCGTGGGGCAATCGGCGCAGGTCTGCGCTTCTTGACCGGGCGGCAGTTGCGACCTCCGGTCTTCCGATCTCCGCAACCGCTGGAAATAAAGGCGCTGCTCAGGTGCAGTCTGCCGCGATCGCGCCTTGATCCAAATTCTCCGCCGATGAATACCCCAGCTTTGTCGAAATATTTGCGGCTGCTTCAGTCGCCAATTTGATGTAGGACTCGAATTCCTCATCGGTTCGGCTGGTCGGCACAGTCATGGAGATAGACGCTATCACACGCCCGGTGACTTCACGTATGGGGGCGCTGACCCCCTTGGCGTCGGCCATACGACCTTCGAAACTGACAGCATATCCGCGCTCTCTTGTCTTTTCCAACTCCGCCCTGAGCGCGTCGATACTGTCAATTGTCCCCGGGGCGAATTTGAAGAATCTGACGTTTCTCAGGTAGACTTCGATCTCTTCCCGATCAAGAAAAGCAAGGATCGCCATGCCGGATGCCGCCACGTGCAGGGGAGTGCTCTGCCCGGTGTGAGCGACCACCCGCACGCTTCTTTTCCCGTTGAGGCAGTCGATGGAGAGCCGTTCGTTGCCGTTTCTCACATTTAAATATACGGTTTCGCCGCTTGCATTCCAGATGTAAGTCAGAAAAGGCTCCGCGACTTTCTTCAGGTCAAACCTGTCTGAAATGGTCATGCCCATCTTCAGAAGCTTCATCCCGAGGTCGTACTTTTGCGTCTCCTTGTTGTAGGTCACATACTCGTATTTGATCAAGGTCCCCAGTATCCGGAGCAACGTCGCCTTCGACAGGGCGACACTCCGACTTAGTTCAGATAAACCTTGAACATTTTCATTCAGGGCTTCCATGATTATGAGCGCCCTTTCGACAGCGCGCACCTCCATGTTCGATACCTCCAGACGATGTCGTAAGAATAAGATAATCAGCGTCGAGCTTCAGGGATAAGGCATATGCCGCGGGACCCGCTACGGGTACCTGCGGCACCATGGCGAAGACGGAAAATGAACCCCCGGTCCACATCTACCTAAGAAGTCTGTCACAACCCGATGTGTTTTGCAAGGCATATGGACACGGATTCGTACTGTTTTTTCAATAGAACGGCAGACTTGGACGGTCTGTCCCGGATGCGGGAGTAGTTTGCGGGAAGTTTGGCGGTGCCCGGTTGTTTTCGGAGGGGCCGGTGAAATGGGAATGAAAAAAAATCGCAAAATCCACTTGACAACGCGAAGAGAGTTCCCTTATCCTAAAAATGAACCAGTGATCCACTGTACGAACCACACCGTACCTCCGGAAGTTCTGCCGGCAAACAGGCCGGTTGCCGGCGGAACTTCCGGACCTGATTCGAACCGTCCACAAAGCTTGGGAGGTGCCATGATCATTTCCCTGCTCTCCAATAATCGCTGTTTCCCCGGTGTGGAAGTTGTCCGTTGCACACCCGGGCGCCGGTCCGCTGACCGCATCCGCTTGCTCCACAATCCAGTGAAAGATTCCGTGCTCCCGGCGCGTCTTCCTCGTGAAGTCCGCAGGGGGGCCGGCAATCCATACGCGAGAAGACTACGGAACCTCAGGATGACCGTATCCAGACATGGGCGGCCGAGTGCATTCATCGCAAGGGAAGAATAGTAGGGGAGAAGCCTATGAAATTACGCATGGAGTCAGTCAAGATCGTAGATGTGCAATTCGGGGCAAAAACATCGATATCCGATGGTGTCCTGTACATCAACCGGCAGGAGCTGACCGAGACGGTGGCCGGGGATGAGAACTTCGCAAGTGTCGGTATCGAAATCGTCAAACCGGGTGAAAGCACCCGGGTCATCAATGTGGTCGATGTTGTCGAGCCCAGGTGCAAGATCTCGGGGGGAGTGGACTTCCCGGGTGTGCTGGGAGGTTTCATCGCCGCGGGGAGGGGGACCACCCGGGCGCTCAAGGGAATGGCCGTGGCCCTGTGCGACCGTCACCGCCACTGGATACATTCAAAGGGCATCATTGATATGGCCGGCCCCGGCGCCGAGTTGGGAAGATACGGGAAAATGCCCTGCGTGGTCGTGGACCCGATCCCGGCGGGAGATGTTGACGATCATGCCTACGCTTATTCCGTAAGGCGCGCCGGGTTCAAGGCCGCCGTATACCTCGCCCGCGCCGCCGGCGAAGACCAGGTGGATGAGTCGGTGGTCTATGACATGGAAACCGTGTACCCCGATTTGCCAAAACTCGGGTACTACTATCAAATCTACAGCCCGCAGCACGACCCCAAAGGAATTCCGGACCCGATATTTTACGGTTACCCGATTTCCGTGACCCTTCCGCTGGTCGTCAATGCGAACGAGATCATCGACGGAGCGGTATTGAGCGGCTACACGATCCGCATGATGGAGACCTATTCGATCCAGAACCACCCCATCGTCACCGAGTTGCTCTCCCGGCACGGCAAAGACCTGAACTTCGCCGGGGTCGTCATGGGGGTATGCAGCCTGGAGCCGGTCCGCCGCGCGCTCGCCGCCATGATGATCGGAAATCTTTTCCACGACACCCTGAAAGCCGATGGCGTGATCATGACAAAGCCCCTGGGCGGTGCTCCGAATGTCGATCTGGGGGTTGCCGCATCGGAATGTGAGAAGCTTGGCGTGAAGACCACGCTTTTGATTCAGGCTTTGAACACTCAGGCTTCTCTCGATTCCGAAGTGCTTTTTAATGATCCGGCCCTTAACGCTATCATCAACTGCGGCATCATTTTCGAAACCGCACAGCTCCCTGAATTAGACAAAATCATAGGCGGCACTGGAGAAACAGCGGTATTCAACGACAGTTGCAAGCAGACCGCCGGACATCCAATCGTTGTAGAAAAAAGATTCATATGCGGATGTCTGAACCAATTGGGTGCATCGCCGGCTGTAGCGGTAGAGTACTAGTCATATCGGCTTAATGGTCAAATCGTCTCGTTGATTATTAAGCGTAGTCGGGTGTTTCTCATTATGGATGACGGGCGTTCAAAGCAGAAAGACTCAAGACTCTTTTCCATTGAGGCCTTGTCACGTTCGAGTGAGTGATTCGCGCTAATGAAACGGAAAAGACCATCGGGGGTAGGATGATGAGCGATAAATTGGTGCAAGGGAATCCGGAAAACGGAAAATGGCGGATCGTGTGTTATCTCAACCAGTTCTTCGGCCAGATCGGCGGTGAGGACAAGGCCGATACCGGCTTCCTGGTAAAAGAAGGGCCGATCGGTCCCGCCATGTTCCTTCAGTCATTTTTTGCGGGCGAGGGAGAGGTCGTGGCCACGGTGATCTGCGGCGACAATTACATGGCGGATAACCTGGGGGAGGCGGTCGAGGAAGGATTCAAGCTGATAGCCGATCTGAAGCCGTCGATCTTCTTTTCCGGTCCCGGTTTCAACTCCGGGCGGTACGGGGTGGCCTGCGGCGCCATTGCAGCCGCGGTTCAGGAACGGCTGGGGATTCCCGCGATTACGGGCCTGTATCCCGAAAACCCCGGAACGGATATGTACCGCAAGAGAGCCTACGTCGTCAAAACGGGCATCAATGCAGGAACAATGAGGACGGCCCTGGCCACAATGGCCGGCATCGGCAAGAGACTGCTGAAAAACGAACCCATCGGCAGCGCCGAGAAGGAAGGCTACTTTGCGAGAGGGTTCCTCAAAAACGAAACTGTGGAGAAAACCGCGGCGGTCCGGGGCATTGAGATGCTGTTCGATAAGGTTACGGGCAAGCCTTTCAAGACCGAACTGTCGATACCTCAGTTTGAGGATATTCCTCCCGCACCGCCGGTCAACGACATCAAGAAAGCAACCATAGCCCTGGTGTCCGATGGCGGAGTCGTGCCAAAGGGCAATCCCGATAAGATCAAGGTCAGCCAAAACACGGTCTGGGCATCATACAATCTCGATGAACTTTTCGCGAATCCTTACCAGATTGCCCATTCCGGTTACCATCCGACCGAAGTTCGCGAGAATTTGAACCGTTTGCTGCCTATGGATGTGCTCAAGGAATTGGAAGCCGAGAAAGAGTTTGGGCGGCTATTCCCCGTCTTCTACTCCTGTTCGGGAAATACTACGACCGTTCAGAGCTGCAAAGCGATCGGCGAAGGCATCGCCAAGAAACTCGTCGAAGAGAATGTCACGGCCGCGCTGCTGGTATCCACCTGAGGTACCAGCACTCGTTGCGGTGCAACGATCACGATGCAGATCGAGAAACAGGGAATCCCCACCGTCCAGGTATCGTCAATTGTCGATGTAGCAATGATGGTTGGCGTACCCAGACTAATCCGCGGCTACACCATAACCAGTCCCATCTGCGATTTCCACCTAAGTCCCGACGAGGAGAAGGCGATGCGCCGCCGTTGTGTGAAGAAGGCGCTCGCATTGCTCCAGCAGGAAGGCAAAAAA
This sequence comes from Anaerolineales bacterium Chloro_02, assembly GCA_001603765.1. Classification (GTDB taxonomy): domain Bacteria; phylum Chloroflexota; class Anaerolineae; order Anaerolineales; family Anaerolineaceae; genus Mesolinea. Next base: position 6,653 of record LUZV01000108.1, read on the forward strand.
GGCAGCTACGAGACGATCTAGCGATGAATTCCTGCGCGGTCGTGCGTGGAAGAACAATGCCGAGCTGACCGGATGTCTTCCGGTGCAACGCAACTGACCTGTGAAAACCAAAAGAGAGTCATGACATGGAGGCAAATGCCAAACTGATGTCAATGACGGACGCTGTGAAGAAGTATGTCCACGACGGAGCCGTCATTTCGTTCGGAGGATTCTCCGCCACTCAATGCCCCATGGCCGCCGCTCACGAGATCATCCGCCAGGGAGTGAAAGACCTCCACGTCGTTGTCTGTTCGAATGGACAGGCGGTCGACGAACTGGTCGGCGCCGGCTGTGTCGCCGGCATCGAGCTTGCGTACGGGGGCAACGGCAGGTTTGCATCGACCTGTTTCAGGTTCAGGTCCGCAGCCCAGAGCGGCGAATTAAAAGTAGAGGATTATTCCAATTATCACATGACCTTGCGATTCATGGCCGGGGCCATGGGAATGCCGTTCCTTCCCACCTACAGCGGTCTGGGAACGGATATCGTCAAGAAATGGCGATACGGAGAAGAAGACCGGCGCCATGATCCGCGACTGCCGGTGAAAAAGCTGGTTCTGATGGGCAACCCGTTCAACCGGAACGGCGGCGGCGAGCAAGTGCTGCTGGTGCCCGCGCTCATGCCGGACGTTACCATCATCCACGCCCAAAAGGCCGATGTGCTCGGCAATGCCCGCATCACGGGCCTGATTTACGCCGATGTCGAACAGGCCAAGGCCGCGAAGAACCTGATCATAACGTGCGAAGAAATCGTCGAGACCGATGAACTCCGAAAGGATCCGGAGCTGAATCAGATCCTCGGTTTCCAGGTAAGCGCCGTGGTCAAGGTCCCCTGGGGTTCCTATCCGTGCGCCGTGTACGGCTGCTATGACTACGATCCGTGGTTCCTGCGCGACTTCTACCCGAAGGTGGCCAAGGACGATTCCGAGTGGCGCAAGTACCTGGATGCGTATGTGTATGGGGTCGCAAACAGGGAAGAGTTTCTCAATCTGATCGGCATGGAGAGAGTCGAAAGGCTGAGGGCCGACAAGACAATCGGGTACAACCCCGTTCTGAATCGGAGCTGACGATATGGCTGGTTACAGCCTTCAAGAGATGATGGCGATAATCGCCGCAAGGGAGATAAAGGACACCGACATTGTCCTGTGCGGCACGGGTATTTCCATGCTTGCGGCTCTGGCCGCCCAGAAGATCACCGCGCCGGGCGTGTCCATCTTCTTCGAATCGGGGGTGGTCGACGTCAAGTTCGCCCAGACGCCGCTGAGCCTCGCCGACCCGAGAATCATGAACGGCGCGATACGCCTGGCAGGTTTGGCGGAATCGTTGAGCCTCCTCCAAAACCACACCACGGGCCCCAATGTCATCAGCATCCTCGGAGCCGCCCAGATCGACATATACGGGAACTTGAACTCCACGTCGATCGGGGATTTCAGCAAGCCGAAGGTGCGCTTCAGCGGGAGCGGCGGTGCATGCGACATAGGGAGCCTCGCAGGCCAGTTTTGGGTCTTCATGGACCTGGGCAAAAAGAGATTCGTGGAGAAGGTGGACTACCTGACCACTCCCGGTTTTCTCGACGGCGCGGGGGCGCGGGAAAGGGCCGGGCTGCCCGGAGGCGGGCCGGCGATGGTCATTACCAACAAGGCGTGTTTCCGCTTCGACGATGCGTCCAAGAAAATGTACCTCCACTCTTTTTATCCGGGGTTCACACCGGAAGCGATTCAGGAAGAGATGTGCTTTCAGGTGGATCTGAGCCGGGCGAAGGAGGCCGAGCCTCCCACCGAGCATGAACTCCACATACTCAGGACCGAGTGCGATCCCGAACGAATGGTCCTGAAAGGATAGTGCGCACCGGCGCGAGGGGCTCGAATGACACATCCGAGCGCCTCGATGAACCTGGTTATCGGAACAAGGGAACAGGCGTCAACCTCCAGCAGGGCGGATCACGGGGAAGGCAAGAGAAGTTGCAGGCTATCCACAAGATCCGAAACGCTCGAAGCGGCTCTAAGCATCACGTGGCTGTGCAGCCCCCGGGCGTGTGAAGCCCACCAAGGAGAAAGCATCTGTGGAAAAACGTGAACTAGTGATCCTCGGCGCCGGCCCCTCCGGTCTTACGGCGGCGATTTACGGCAAGCGGGCCGGCCTTGACGTTCTCCTCATAGAAAAGGGCCGTCCCGGCGGGCAGATCGTGATTACGAGCGAAATAGAGAACTTTCCGGGTGTGGTCAAGGCCACGGGCCGTGAGCTGGCCGACAGCTTCCGTGCGCATGCGGAACATTTCGAGACGGAGTTCCGCGAAGGCACGGTCCAGGCTCTGAAGATTGCGGACGGGAAAAAGATTGTAGTCACCAACAAGGAAGAGATCGAGGCCGAAGCGGTCATCGTCGCCACGGGGGCCAGGTACAAGAAGGTCGGCTGTCCCGGTGAGGCCAGGTATACCGGAAGCGGCGTCAGCTACTGCGCGGTATGTGACGGGGCTTTCTTCCAGGACGAGACGGTCGCCGTCATCGGCGGTGGAAACGCCGCCGTGGAAGAGGCGGATTATCTCACGCGGTTCGCGTCCCGGGTCTACCTCATCCATCGGCGTGATGCCTTTCGTGCTCATCGGACCGCCCTCGACCGGGCGTTTTCCAACCCGAAGATCGTGCCGATCGTGAATTCCGTCGTGCAGTCCATCGAAGGCTCGGACATGGTCGAGAAGGTCGTCCTCAGGAATGTGAAAACGGACCAGGTTTCAGAAATTCCCCTGGCGGGCGTGTTCGTGTTCGTCGGGATAGAGCCCAACGCCGAGTTTGTCCAGGGGGTGCTGGAGGTGCGCGACGGCGGGTGGATCGTCACCAGCGGGCGCATGGAAACATCGGTGGAAGGCATTTTCGCCGCGGGCGACGTCCGCGACACATTCCTGCGCCAGGTGGTTACCGCGGCCGGCGACGGGGCATCGGCGGCCATGGCGGCTTACGGGTACATTTCGGAGCAACTCCACCTGCAGTCGCTCCTGCTCAAACCGATCAAGGTTTTCGCTCTTTTTGCATCGAGCATAGACCAGGACCAGATAAAGCTGACAGGAGAGGCTGAAAAGCTGAAGGGACAGATCGGTGCTCCGTTCGCAATCGTTGACGGGTACCGGAATGCCCGCATGACCGAAAAACTGGGACTGCAGGAGCTTCCCGCCATGGTGGAACTGAATTCGGGCCGAGTAGTCCGCTGCAAGGCCGTGCGGGACGCTGAAGGCATCAACGTATTCTGCTCTATGTAAGTTGTTCTGCGGCGGAGCGGGAGCTCCAGCGCCCGATCCGCCGGGATATCGCCGCTCGCTGAAGCTCTCGCGGGGAGCGCAGGAGCAGAAGGCAGATTCCAAGGTGGCGCGGCCAGGCAAAGTGCCGGTCGGCGTCATGCCACCCTGCCTCAACGAGATCGAAAACTCATTGCATTTCAAAGGGGGTACCGTGTCCGAACCTGATGAACTTAATGAACCGAATGTAATCGTGGAAAAAGAAGGCGCGATCGGCCTGATTACCCTCAATCGGCCACAGGAAATGAACACATTCAACATTCCTTTCGCGCGCGAGTTGAACGACGGCCTCATGGCGCTCGAAAACGATCCGGAAGTCAGGGTCGTGGTCATCCAGGCGAATGGAAAGCATTTTTCAACAGGCATTTCCCTCCTGGAATTCAAAAACAAAACTCCATTGGAATACCAGAGGTTCATCCGAAAGATGGATGAGCACAACATTACCATCGCCCACATGAAAAAGCCCGTCATTGCCTCCGTCAAGGGGTATTGCCTGGCGAACGGGGCCGGGCTCTCGTTTGCGTGTGACCTCACGGTCGCCGCCGAGGACGCAAAGTTCGGGACCACCGCCATCAATGTCGGCCTCATTTGCCTCGGGCCGACGGCGCCTCTGACCCGCCTGGTCGGGCGCAAGAAAGCCCTGGAGATGGTCTTGACGGGAGACATGATCCCGGCGACCGAAGCGCTCCGGTTGGGGCTTGTCAACAAGATCGTGCCCAGAGAGCAGTTGGAAGAGGCCACCATGGAACTTGCCCGCAAGCTTGCTTCCAAGAGCCCATTGGCCCTGCAGACGGGGAAAAAGGGCATCTACACGTCGGCGGACATGCCCTACGAGAAGGGGGTCGAGCTGCTCGGCGGTCTGTTCGCCGCCCTGTGCGCCACCGAAGATGCGGAGGCCGGCGTGAAGGCATTCCTGGCGAAGAAACCTCCGGAATGGAAGGAGCGCTAAAACGTTACCGGTGGGATACCCGGACCGGAATGGGTGGGGGACTCCCTCCAAGTCTCTGGCAGGAGAACGGCTATGAACGTTGAAGAAGCAATGGAAAAACATGGATTTCGCCTTTCCGCGAGCTGTTCGGGCAAGGCGGCCTACACCAAGTTTTTGAAACACAAAGGAAAACGCGCCTACATCAGTATAACGGGCCCCGGGGGGGAGGGTTTTCCCGCCACCCTGGAGGAGCCTGTTCGGGTGGCAATCCACGACCTCCGGTCGGGCGACGAAGTGGGAACCCCGGAGGACTTCGCCTCAGTGAACGCCTTTTTGGAATCACTGGCGAACTGAGCCCGGCGGAATTCGAGGATAGAGTCAATCGACAACAATTAAAAGTTAGAGAGGAATCCAACTCGCTCAATATCCTGTATTGAACCAGGATAGCTGTTTGAACTAAAAAGGAGAAAGCTTCCATGGCTGTTGTTATCAGAGAGGCTGGCTACGTGTTGGTGAACGCACCGGATTTCGTGCAATATGGTTCGAAGCCCGTTCGTGACATTGAGGAGAAAAGCAGCCTCCTTCAAGACATTCGCGGTCACCTCAGAACCTATGAAGACGTTCTGAACTACGCGCCTCACCAGGTTTTCATCGGCAACAAATACCCCGACGAACTTCACGACGTTTCAAAGCCCTGGTACGAGCATCTTCTGGATGACGGGCAGCGCTACGGCCCGTTCGGTGAAATCATGCCGGAAGATGAATTTTACGGCTGGATGAAGGTCGCGGATGATTTCGACTTAGTGTGGCTGGAGCCGAGCTTTCTGGACCGTATCCGGGATAAGTTCGCCAGCCATCCCTTCATCAGCGAGGCCCAGGTCAAGAAACTGGGGGAGGGCAAGCCGGTCGAGAAGATCACCGAAATCCTCGGCCAGGGTGCCGCGGCGCCTCTTTATTACTATGGGGAACTGGTGGGGGCTTTGAGGCGCGATCATGACAATGATGACACCCTGAAGCCCGTGGTGCTCATGGAAAACCTCATGGCCAAGGCGTCGGGAGTGCTGGCAATGCGCTACCTTTTGAAGCGTGCCGGCATGGAGCCCACCGACGTGGATTTTGTCCTGGACTGCACGGAAACCGCTATCGGGGACCGCTACAATCGGGGAGGCGGCAGCCTCTCGAAGGCAATGGCCGAAATGACCGGCTGTATGAATGCCACGGGCAACGACACGCGGGCATTCTGCTGTGCTCCCAATCACGCTCTCATTAACGCCGCCGGCCTGGTGGGCAGCGGCATCCACAAGAACGTAATCGTCGCGGGAGGCGGCTGCCTCGCAAAGATGGGGATGAAATACGCCGCCCATTTGAAACACAACATGCCGATTCTCGAAGATGTGCTGGGGGGGATGGCGTTCCTGATCTCCAACGATGACGGCGTCAGCCCCGTAATGCGGCTCGATGCGGTGGGGAAACACACGGTGGCCGCCGGTTCGGCCCAGCAGAGCATCATGACGGCCCTGGTCATCGACCCGCTGAACAAACTCGGCATGAAAGTAACCGACGTCGACAAGTTCTCGACGGAACTGCACAACCCGGAAATCACTCTGCCCGCCGGCAGCGGCGACACTCCGGGCACCAACTACAAAATCATGGCCTCTCTTGCCACGATAAAAAAGCAGATAGACAAGTCCGAGATCGAGCAGTTCGTCAAGCAAAGGGGCATGCCCGGGTACGCTCCCACGCAGGGGCATATCCCCTCGGCGGTTCCGTTTCTGGGACACGCGCTTACGGCGATGAAGCAAGGCAAGATGAAGCGAGCAATGTTTGTGGCAAAAGGAAGTCTGTTCCTGGGACGAATGTCGCAATTGTCGGATGGCCTATCCTTCATACTGGAAGCTAACAACAATCACGCTTCCGTGAAGGCATAATCATCCGCGCGTCCCGTAGGCAGGACCCGCACCCCGGACTCGTTCCGGTGGGTATTGCGCCGGGCTCGGTTTCCAGGCAGCGGTTTGTGCAACTGCCGAGCCTGCTTCGAATCTACTCAGAGAAGGACGGCAATCACTCCGGTGGAAGTACCTGGGTTCATCAAAGACAATGCTTCCGGGTATTTCCGTGCCGGAGTCGATGAGGGTGGTCAGGGTGTTGTCAGCAGGCATCATGGAGTGAACGCGTAACAGGCTGAGGGTTTCAATTTCCAAAAGATCGGGAAGTACAACCTCAAGGAGAGGAGCAAGCCATGTCGCACAGAGGTAAATGGTTGGGAACGGGTCATTGGCGGTATCCCCTGTCGATTCTTCTCATCTCACTATTTCTGACAGTAGTGAGTGCTGCCGGCAGTTTCGCTTCCGACCAGGTATGGCGGATGGGTTCGTCAAGTGCCGGAACGGCCGGTTACGCCTGCACCATCGGGCTGACGTCCCTGATCAGCAAGTATACTCCGGACGTAAAAATCGAAGCCATGCCGACTCCAGGAAGTACCGCATCACTTCGCCTGTTTGCCAGGAAAGAGTGCGATATGGCCTACCAGAGCGGCTGGGGACTGTCGGAGCTCTATAACAAACTGGGTTCCTTCGCGAAAAAGGATTTGGCGAGAAAGCCGTATCAGGGGCTGTATTACGCGTCCTTTGAGATCATGCTGATGGTGCCGGTCAAAAGTGACGTGAAGTGCTATCGCGATATGATAGGCAAGAAAGTCTTCCCGGAACTCGCATCGCACGGATGGCACGACCTCTTCAAACTCACCATGCAAAGAATGGATATCTACGACAAAGTCGAGCCAAGGCAACTGGACCTCAACCAGGCGGCGGATGCACTCAAAATGGGGGCCGTCGACGTCGTGGCGGGGTATTCGACCAATCTGGGGGCCATGACCGTCAGTTGGATAAAGAATATTGATTCTCTTTTGGACATGAAAATCATATCGCCCAGTCCGGAGGAACAAAAAGAAATCAGCGCCATGAAATTACCCGGGGTCTTCTATGGAGAAAGAATGGCGTATGACGCGCTGACCCCGGAAAACGCCGCAAACACCAAAAAGGTGAACCCGGATGGCGTATGGCTGTGGGGGGCATACCAGGGATGGCATCCCGGAGGGGACATGCCCACGGACGTGATGTACCGGATGTATAAGACCTGGATGGAGCACGCCGAAGAGCTGAGCGATGTCAATGCCTATCTGCAATATTGGGCGAAGGACCCGCTTGGCATGCAGGTGAAGGCTCTCGAAGCGGGAAAGCCGATCCCGATACATCCCGGCGTTGCAAAGTATCTGAAAGAAAGGGGCGTGTGGCGTGATGACTGGGTGATCGGGAAGCTGGATCCGGGCGTGGAATGAGCGGCGGCTTATCGATACTGGGGTAAGGCAGGCCATTTTCTTTGAGAAAAGCAACCGCTTGACAGGGAGCTTGAATGTCATCACAAACAGATGGCAGTACCCTGGTATATATATGATCAAATACTGTATTGGAGTGGATCAAATGAACATAAAATTTGGAGCGATATAGGAAATGTAGCACCCAGTTAAGAGTGCATACGGAGAAATAGCTATGGCAACATCTATCAAGATTGATAAATACCTTAACACGGCGATATCAGCTCTATCGGTAGTATATGTTTGCATGCTTCTCCACTTCTCTTTGTACATGTGGGAAACCAGGAAAAGATATGGTATTCTGTTCATTGGGATGACCTTGCTGATATCGATATTGATAGCAGGAAGAGACGGCAAGATCTTACCAAAGATTAAGAACATTACCATCAACCGTTGTGCCATGGTGGTCCTGGCGCTTGCTACTCTCGGCAGCTTCCTCTACTTCTTCTTCAGCTTCTATGCGCTTGTCGATTACAGGGCAGGTGACTACAACACACTGGATACCGTTTGCTCGTTCGTCGCTATCTACCTCGTATTTCACCTATTGATCATCAGGAGCGGCCTGGTAATACCGCTCGTTGCGGCAGGGTTCCTCCTATATGGCCTGTTCGGGGACCTGTTTCCTTCGGGCACGTTCCTGAGCCACACTCCCATGAGTTTTTCCAGAGTCCTGGAAGTCTGTGCGACGGAGGTAGTCGGCATCTTCGGCATGCTGAATGAAATCGGTGCCACCTATGTGGCGATATTCGCCTTTTTCGCCAGTATAGTCCAAGGGTTCGGGGGGTTGGACTATGTGATCCGGCTGGCATACCAGGTTGTCGGTAAATCACCGAGAAACCTGCCGCAGGTGGCGGTGTTATCCAGCATGGCTTTCGGAGGCATGTCCGGCAGTGCCATTGCGAACGTTGTGGGTACCGGGGCTTTCACGATTCCAACCATGAAGAGATTTGGCGTACCTGCCAAAATTGCCGCGGCGATAGAGTCGATAGCAAGTTCGGGTGGTCAGATAATGCCGCCGATCCTGGGCGCAGTAGCATTTGTCATGGCTGACTATCTGAACAAGCGGTATTACGAAATAATGCTGAACAGCATCTATCCCGCTGTAATTTTCTTTGGAATAGTCGCCATCGGAGTCTATTTCATTTCTCACAAATATGTACGGCCTGACCTCGAAGCGGGAGCTGTCATAGCCGGTATGTCCGGTGAAGTCAAGTCGATGACAAGAGTTGAGAAATTCGAAGGCATTCCGATACTGGCAGGTTTCGTGGTACTCCTGGCCGTATTTATAATATGGCAGGTAGACATTCTGCTCGGAGGATTTTTTACAATACTAGCCTTCCTCATAAGCAGGCTGATCTACGACATATGTGTGAAGCGGCTCAGCTACTCGACTTTGAAAGAATATTTCATAAACATCTATAAGGGAATGGTAATTGGCACGGAAACAATGCTTACGATTGGATTGATGCTGTCCATCCTTGGCATTGTCATAAGTGTTCTTACCACCACCGGTTTGGCGGAAAAACTGTCGTTCTACATGGTACAGTATTTCGGCACCAACATGATCATCTTCATGTTCTTTACGTGCCTGATCTGCATCCTGTTTGGAATGGCGGTTTCAACGGTAGCCGCATATATCCTTACCGTAACCCTGGCGGCACCGGCAATGCTGAAATTGGGGATCCCGGCGCTGGTGACGCATTTTACGGTGTTCTACTGGTCCATGCTCTCCGGCATCACACCGCCGGTGGCCGCTGTATGCGTGGCTGGGGCGGGAGTCGCCGGATCCAAGTTCTTCCCCACCTGTTGGGAGGCGGTAAAACTTGGCTTCCCGATAATATTTCTCCCCGTTCTTTTCGTGACGGAACCAAGGCTCCTGGACTTCGGACTCGGCGGCCTGGAACCGTTTTTCGTATGTTTCATCGGGTTTGCGGCATTTGCCGCGGCCATCCAGTCCAACTACGGAGTCTGGAACAGGCTTATCCTCTTCCTTCTGGCCATCGGAGTATTTTTCTCCAAGTACTATTTCGAAGGTCAGATGGTCAAGAGACTGCTGGCGGTGATAACGGTCGCAGCGTTCTTCTTGATGTTGAGGGCCAGGAAACGGAAACGCAATGCCGGGAAGCAGGTGCAGGAACTGGAGTTGCCGGCCGCATGCGTTACCCGGGTAGAGGAGTAATGGGATTTTGCAGATGTTGGAGCACAAGGGCGGCATAACCGCGGAATCTAAGTCTTTTGCACCGCTTCGGATATCGAGGTGTTGCTTCTACTGAAGGCCGAAAATGCGGCCAAGGTTGGTCGATTTGCGCGGGAGTGCGGCGAGGGTCCTTTCACGCCGAACGGGAAATCTCTAAACCCGAAAGGATTCTCTCATTTAATCAAAGTAAGGAGGATTATCAAATGGATAGCTGGCTAAAAGGGAAAATCGCCGTTGTGATTGGTGAGAGGGATGGCGTGCAGGGGCCTGCCATAGCCAAATGCCTGGAGGCGGCGGGCGCGCAGGTAGTCTATGCCATCACGGAATGTTTCGTTTGAACAGCCGCTGGCACAATGGCTCCGGAAAACCAGTTGCAGATCAAGACGATTGCTGAAAACGCGCGGAACGGGAACGAATCGCAGGATGTCATCGTCGTGCTCGGCGCAAGCGATATCGAGGGTGCTCTGATTTCAGCGGAAACGGTCACCATAGGTGATCCCAGTTTTTCCGGGCCATTGGCGGGAATCTCGTTGAGACTCCCAGTGTACCACATTTTAGAACCAGAAATTAGGGATGCTGTACCGGCGGACATATATGAAGAGAATGCCGGGATTTGGTCGTTAACCATTGATGTGGAGGAAATCGGGAAAGAATTCAAGGCCATCCGGGAAAAGCAGCAGGAAGAAGGCTCTTGATGAAGGATGGTGTCTCCACGAACTGAATAAAGCGAACCATATAGTCTGCCGCCCCTGTCCGTCAGGGCTTGTGTGCTCCTTCAAGGACCCCGAAACCGGACAGAAGCAGGAACGGCAATAGAGGGGGATAGACCACGGAAACTTTGTTCTCCGGTCGCGTCTGCTGCGGTGCTCGGGTTCTCATCGGCGTTGGCCCGGTGAGCAGATGCTGGCCTTTGGCATGAACTCCGTGGGCTGTCCACCTCACGTTCCGCTTGTCCGGTTTAGGTGGTCCACCTTAAGGAATGCAAATTGTTCGGAGCGAGGTTCCATGGGGCGGACGAATCGATTTCGGTACTCGTAGTGAGTCTGGTTCCCGCATCGGGGTGGAAAGAAGGAGGGTAGCTCCTCCTGCCCTGGAGGGAGATGGTAGGTAAGGAAGAGTTGAACAGTTTCCCGGGGTTTGTGCCGGCGCGCGTGTCAATTGAAGTTCCGAATTGTTCGGGATGAAGGTGGACAGGCCGATCTTTGCGCATTCCCTGAATTGATTCCGAGGAGGGTTTCCATGGGGATTGAGGTTACCGGAGATACCTTTGAAAAGGAAGTGGTGTTGTCAGAAGTTCCCGTTCTTGTTGATTTCTGGGGGCCTCAATGCGGTCCCTGCCTGGCCTTGATGCCCCAGGTCGAGGAGCTTGCGGGTCGCTATGGAAGCGCATTGAAACTGGCAAAGGTTGATGCCTCTAAAAATAGGCGCTTCTGCCTCAAGATGAAAGTCCTGGGGCTGCCGACTTTCCTTGTCTATAAGGACGGACAGGAATTGAACAGGATCAAGGGGGATAACTTGACCATCGATGAGATCGAAGCGATGGTCAAAGCTGTGACCGGTTGAGCCGGGGGATTGCGCTTTTCCGCGACTTGAAAATGATCTCTATGCGCCAGCGCATGCCATTGGCTTTTGGGATTGTTCCGCGGCTCCAGGTGCTGGAATCTGCGGACGTGTCATAAATGCTCCATCCCGGAAGTTGACGGTTCTCTTTTGATGACTGGCGTCTTTGATCAAGGTGGTTCTTGGCTTTTCGTCGACGCTCATTGGCAGCTTGTTCAGGGACTGGTAAAGCGACCAGTCGGACTGGAACTTCTTATTCAGCCCCTGACCTCAGCCAAGAACCACCCCCTGTGGGGGGCTTCCTTCGACTGTGCAAACCGGAGCGAACCGCAAAAGGCATCAGAAACGCCTTCTGGGGCCATGCCCGGCTCCGGACGGCCGGGGCCCGAAAGTCCCCGAGGGAATGCAGGAGCGGCTTCTTTGCCGGGTCTGCGAATTCCTTCGGGACCCTCGCTGTCCGGCGCCGCCAAAAGTTGTAGCTTGACTGGGGAACGGCTGCATCAGCCCCCTCGACTGCAAAATGCGGTGGTATAAAACCGCAAGAAGTGTGTGCTGTGCAGCCGATATAAAGCGTCTGGCGGGCCTAAAAACCCGCCAGACGATACAAAAACCAGGCTTAAATTATATCTGTTCATTATTCCCTGTCGCGTGCGGAGTCCCAAAATCTGCGGACGGCCGCGCCCCATACATCCCTGTTCCCGTGCGTCCCATCCTGAAATAAACTTCGCCACGCATCTCGTTCTGCTTGCCAAACCCATCCTTTTCATCGCCAATGTCTCCGCATAGAGAATATGAGAAATACTGCCTTATCCTGCTAAGGGCCATACGGTATGGGATAGAAGAAAATGCGTCCATATCTATCAGCGAGTCGGATAGAATTATTCAAAAGCGGCGTAATGCGTTTTTACGGTTAAAATCCAACCGACTTGGAGATTTTATATCTAACCGTGATCATTTGTTCAGTATGGGGACAGAAACGAGGTTCGAGTTTATAAAGGCGATTATAGAATCCATGGAC
>LUZV01000109.1 GCA_001603765.1 Anaerolineales bacterium Chloro_02
AAAAAGGAGAGCTTTTCAACCCAGCGTACTCTTGACATCCAACATAGTTACTGCGAAGGAGCGTTAGCGACTGAAGCAATCTACCGATCAGCCAACGGGGAGATCGCTTCGCTTCGCTCGCGATGACGAAAAAAAGGCGCTCGCGATGACGGGCGGGGTCAGCGGGAGATCGCTTCGCTTCGTTCGCGATGACGAAAAAAATGCGCTCACATTGGCGATGCAAATCATCCCTGCGCGCGATATTCGTCCCCGCTTGCGGTATGATTAACGCGGGACACACAAGATCATGCTCCATCAATCTCTAACTCCCCAGGACGCAAGCGGGCTTCTGAGCCTTATCGGGATCGCCGCACTTTTTGCTTTCATCTTTTTTCTTATCCGCCGGACCAACCTAAAACGATTGGAACATTCCAAAACTAACCCTGCATCGGCTGCCAGACCCTACCCACAGCCTCTTTCTGCCAGCGAGCCAGGCTCAACCCCAAACCAGGAGGATATCCAAGCGGTACGCGAAGCGTATGAGCAGTGGAAAACAGCATACCTGCTTTTGGGCGATGACGGGAGGAGCGAATTTTTACGCGGCGAGACTTACAAGCGCGGCTTGCGCTATCAGATCACCAGCACGAGCCTGACGCAGGGGCTGGCAATGTTTATCCAGACGCAGATGGCTCAGGATGGAGACAACTCGCGTGCGAGTTTCGAGCGGTTACTCGCGCATCTCCTGGCGCACCCATCCCAAAAACAACCCGCCCTCAGCAGTTGGCTTTCGATGCCCGACCTGCCAACATCACCCCGGCTCGATCCTGACCTTCACGCGGAAGCCTGGATTCTTGCCGCGCTGGTTACAGCCAAAGCGCAGTGGGGTGGCTTGGAGCGCTTCGATCTTGAGCAAATTCTTCAAGAACGGTCCACGGCGTTAATGGCATGCCTCCGCGAAGACGCCGAAAACCAACAGCCAATTTTTAGCCCGCTATTGTTTAACCTGATCTCTCGCGGCACCCCAGACCCACTCTGGCAAGCGAGAACCGAAACAGATTGGCGGAAATTGATGCCCCTGTTGCGGAAAACTGACGGACTTCCTGACCGTCGGCAAGCCCTGAGCTTACTTCAAATTGGGTTGGAGGGGCTGTTGGACCCTCAAAATGGCTTTGCGGAGCGGCGTGATTTGGTTTTCTCGCGATTAAAACGCGTTCCCCTTGAGGGGCTGCCTGAGGACGAGTTGGAAGCGGGGTTTTCGGGGCTTGCCAGCCTAAGCTGCTGCGTTCCGCTGTCACTTCTCGCAAGCAATCAGGAAACCGCCAAGCGCCTAAGCACGCTGATCCGCGAAGCGCAGCCAGCCAAACAAGACTCACTGGGCGCATGTTTGCGGCTAATCGCTTTGATGAGCCTAACAGGCACCCTATGGATTGAGTGAACATTCGATAGCTTAAGATTACAAAAGTGGAATCGCGCGCACTTCCACTTTGGGGAGCAGCTCAAGATAATCTTCGCGGCGGATGGTTGTGTAGTCCCTATGGGACACCCAGGTCGCGCGGAAAGCGCTGGCTTGCCGGGCGATTTCTACTAACGGCTGGTAAGTCACGAATCCGTCCACCAAACCCGCCATCAGCGCGTCGCCAGCGCCGGTTACGTTGCGCACCGGCACCTTAACCGGCGACGCCATCACCATCAGACTCTGAGAAGCCAACAACACGCCTCCGGTTTCAATCGCGAGCGCCACATATTCCGCGCCTTGCTGCATAAAGCTCATTGCAGCGCGTTTGGCAGCGTCAAAATTCTGGATGCTGTAGCCCAACAGATGTTCCGCCTCTGTCACATCCGGGCTCACCAACCACGGACGCTCTCTAAGACCCAATTTGAAAGGTTCCGCGATCGATTCAAAAAAGACCCGCACGCCTTTGGCTTTGAGCATGCGGATCAAGTCCGCGTAAAACTCATCGGGCACGCCTTGGGGCAAACTGCCCGATGTGACCCAAATGTCGCCGGGGTTAGCATAGGAGTTGGTCTTAAGAATCATCTCATCAATGGCAGCTAACGGGATGTGGGGACCGGGTTCGTTCACCCGCATATACCATTCGCTCGCTTCTTCCTGAACGACGGTGTTTGTGCGCGTTTCTTCGTCCACCCAAACAAAATCGGTCTTGATGCGGAGTTTGTTCAAGCCGTCCTCCAGCATCTTGCCCGCGCCGCCGCCCACCCAGCCCAACGCCAAACTAGGCTGCCCAAGCATCATCAGACCTCGCGAGACGTTAAAACCTTTGCCGCCCCAGTCCACACGGGCATTGTTCCCGCGCAGGATCTCATTAAACATGAGACGATTGACCGTTATGGTGCGGTCGACGCTTGGGTTTGGCGTGAAAGTGATGATCATGCTTCTATTTTATCAGTTAGATGAGGCTTTGATGGCAAAAGTCAGCTCACTTCTTGCGAACCAGCCGATGTTTGAAGCTGATATTGGTTCGTTCGCGAGTTCAGGTTAAGGTTGTCGAGGAAACAAGAAGGACCAGCTTCGGAACGCAGCCAGCTGCCCACCGCCTGCCAAACAGCTTCCAGGGTCTTGCCGGTCTCGTCCCTTAGTGTGCCGTCCACGCCGAGCCAGAATGGTGAAGCCGCGGCTTTGGGTTTGGGGTATACGCGCAGCACGCGCTGCGGGGTTACCTGCGCCAACAGGCTGCCGAGGCTTGGCACTCCCAACTGTAAAAGCTCCGAAAACGCTTGTAAACCATTCCTTCCGATGTCTCTGACATACGGCAGGATTAAGCTCTCTTCCGCCTCATAGGAAAACGCCGCAAAACCGCCAGAAGTTGAGGCGATTTCAGCAAGCATCTCAGCCGAATCACTCAAAGCGGTCATCCTGAAAAGCAGGTCAGCATCCGGCACGCGCATCTTCCACTGGCTTAGCGATGAATCGAGCACGAGCAGTTTTCCTGCCGGATAACCCAGGTTCTCATCCAGCCCAAGGCTAAAATGCGCCAAAGAGCTTACGGCTCCATCCCGCGCAACTACCAGCCAAAGTTTTTCATCAGCCGAAAACGCGCGCGGCTCATTAAACCACGCTTCCACCCAAGCAAAGCTTTCGCCCGAGAGCGCGCTGGCTGGCAGAACCGCCTCAGCCTTAACTACGCCCGAAGGCACGCCTAGGGAATCTGTTTGGATTTGCAGCCTAAGCTGATCGCTCGGTTCACCAATTTTGCGCGCCTTCACGCTAATTGACGCCAAAATAGCCGCCTGACTGAGGGTAAACGACTGCGCCACGCTCTTTTGCTTTAAACTCGCGCCTACAGTCTGAGAACCCAGTTGAGCGGGGCTGTGCCCCACAACATCGCTCCGCGCCGGGCACTGCCGCCAGCTGAGACGCTCCATCCAACCGCGGCAGATCACTCGCGCGCGTTCGTCCTCCCCTGGCACCAACCCCGCGGCAAGCATTGCAAGGCGGCGCAGGCTTGAGTCCCTCAGGTGCAGCGCCTGACTGTCGCTAAGCATGCCCCGCTTAAGGATTAATTCCTTGACGCCATAAATCGCCTGGCTGATCAGGTCGTCTTTCCAGGCTGTCATGCTTGGCGCGCCAAAGTCTGATCCTGGTTCCATGCGGTTATAACGCACCGCTACCCGATTTGCCATCTGCGATAAAGCCGTTTTGAGGATCGTTTTCCCAACGGGTTGGCTGACCTCGTCCACGTAACCCCACCAAGCCAGCCTATCCGCGGGATCGTAGACCTCCACACCCGAGCCTAACCAGCTTTGCAGCTCTGTCAGTTCGATTTTGTCATCCAGCACATAAAGCTTAGCCCAGTCAGGGCCGCCCAGCGCGTTCCTGCCCAAACTGCGAACCTCCAGCCTGGACGGGGACGCCTGTCTGTCTGTCAGAAACACCCGCCAGCTCACGGCATCCTCCATGCCCCACGATACCAGCCTCTGATTGAGACTGTGCGGGTAATTGGAGCCGCGCCGTTATCCTCGCTCAAAAAACAATAAAACCGCTGGAGCGCGCCTGGGAGCAGGTAATGCCCAGCCCCAACCCTCACATGGGTCTGCAGTTCTTGCCCGCCGCTTTCGCTCCAAACAGCCCCTCGGGATTGGTCGTCAATCAGGCTGGCATTCTGCTTCAGCTTCCCAATCGCGCGGTAAGCGCCAAACGTCTGCTGAGGGAGCAGCAAAAAATTATCCAGATGCAGGCGGTGTGCGCCGCTATCGTGATGGAACGCTTGCAGCGAGAGCTGCTGAGCCTTGGCAAAGCCGCGCAGCGGCAGTTCACCCCAAGGCAGAGACAGCGGCTCCATGCGCAGGCTGGCTTTACCCTCATCCACGCCGCTCGCGGGACCCACCCACAC
>LUZV01000110.1 GCA_001603765.1 Anaerolineales bacterium Chloro_02
TACCACTTCCGCATTCCTGTCCGCATGGACGATGGAAGAATCAAAGTTTTTCAGGCTTATCGGGTGCAGCACAATGATGCCCGCGGTCCCAACAAGGGCGGCCTGCGTTTCGCGGCGAATGAGACCGCCGATACCGTTCGCGCGCTCGCTATGTGGATGACCTGGAAATGCGCCGTGGCAGACATCCCGCTGGGCGGCGGTAAGGGCGGTGTGGTGGTGGATCCCTCCACCCTATCGGCGAGTGAAAAAGAACGCCTGGTGCGCGGTTTTGTGCGCGTCATGTGGAAAAATATTGGACCCCGGCAGGATGTTCCGGCTCCGGACGTTGGCACGACAGCCCAGATGATGGGTTGGATGATGGATGAGTATTCCACCATTGTTGGCAATTACACTCCTGGCGTCATCACTGGTAAACCCCTTGGCGGCGGCGGATCAGAAGGACGCACTGAAGCCACCGGTTTTGGTGTTATCTTTACCGTGCGTGAGGCTATGAAGCATCTCGGCATTGACCCCGCCACCACTTCCGCAGCCTTTCAGGGCTTTGGTAATGTGGCTCAATACGCGGCGATCGGGTTCCGGCAGTTCCTTGGTGGTAAGGTCTGCTGCGTTTCCTGTTGGGACCGTGAGGATAAAAAGTCTTATACCTTTACCAAAGAAGGCGGCGTTGACCCGCTGTTCCTTAAGAGCATCACTGATCAGTACGGCACCATCAGCAAGGACAAGGCAAAGGAAGCCGGTTATGTGATTGAGGATGGCGATGCCTGGATTTCTAAGGATGTGGATGTGCTTGTCCCGGCAGCCCTTGAAGGGCAGATTAACGGCGAGACCGTCCATAAGATCAGCAAGCAAGTCAAAATCCTGGCTGAAGCCGCCAACGGCCCGACCACGCCCGAGGCTGACGCGGTGCTCGAAGCGAACGGCGTTTTTGTCATCCCTGACTTCCTGTGCAACGCTGGCGGTGTGACTGTTTCGTATATGGAAGGTGTTCAGAACGATCAAAACTTCTATTGGGCGCGGGAAGAGGTCTTGGAACGGCTGAACCAGAAAATGACCGATGCCTTTAAGTCAGTCCTGGACATGTCGCTAAGCAAGAAGGTATACATGCGCGACGCAGCTTATATGGTAAGCATCGATAAGGTCGTGCGCGCGATGCGCCTGCGCGGCTGGATTTCCTAATATTTTGCGTTTGAATCAAAAAGCTCTCGCTGGATCAGCGGGAGCTTTTTTTGCGTCTGTACAGCTGGTTGCGCCGGGCAAAGCGTTTGAATATGATGAAGATATTCAGACTGAAGAAAGGAGTTAATCATGGCAGACAGAAAAGCAAACGCGATTTGGGAGGGCACGCTTAAGGAAGGCAAAGGTAGCATGAAGTTTGCTGACTACGATGGTCCGTTCACATTTTCTTCCCGCTTTGAAGAAGGGAAAGGTACCAACCCCGAAGAATTGTTAGCCGCTGCGCACGCGGGGTGTTATTCCATGGCGCTGAGCGCCGGGTTGACCGAGGCGGGTTTTCCGCCGGATAAAATTGAAACAACGGCGCGTGTGGCGCTGAGAATGGTGGAAGGGAAGGCAACGATCACCCAAAGCCATTTGGTGAGCAAAGCGAAAGTGCCTGGGATCTCGCGCGAGAAATTTTTGGAAATTGCTGAACACACCAAGCTGGGCTGCCCGGTTTCGCGCGCGCTTTCAGGTTTGGAGATTTCCCTTGAGGCTGAATTAGTCGCATAGACCTAACTGATAATTCGCGGGTTGAGAGCAGATGCTCGGGGAGTTGTAAAAAACTGCTCCCAAAACTCCGAACATATATTACAGAAAAGGTATTAAAATTGCGACCTAATGAAAAAAGACAAAGCGCTCAAGGAAGAAAAAGAGACGATCTCACTGATGATCGGCTTGTATTGCCGGGGCAAGCATGACCACCCCGACAGGCTTTGCGCGGAGTGTCAGGAGTTGGAGGCATACGCGCATCGGAGGCTGGAAAACTGCCAGTTTATGCCCCAGAAGCCGGTCTGCGCCAGATGCCCAATTTATTGCTATAAACCTGCGGCGCGCCAACAGATGCGCGAGGTGATGCGCTATGCCGGTCCGCGGATGCTGATCGCGGCGCCGGCAGCAACCGTGCGGCACCTCTGGCAATCATTCAAGCCTGAAAGCCAGCGCGTGAGGCAAACAAGAGCCAGGACGTTTAAGGCGAAAACGCTGTAGTAATCAATATCAATTAACATAAGAACCGCAACGGTCAGTCTGGCTTTAAGATCAGCGCGGATGTTGACTTCGTCCGCCCGACGGATTCCTGAAGGATAGTAACTTCATGGAGGTTGAGGTTAACCAAAACAACTGCACAAATGTGCAATTATTGACTTAATAATTGTCTGTTTGGCACAAAAGCGCTATATTGTATGTGTCGATAATCCTCTTAGTGTTAAGATAAGGCGGAACATTGCTCTCACCTGATGAAGTTCTTGAACTCAGGAAAGCCCAGCAACTGGAATTACTGGCAGAGGTGTCCTCACTCTATTTTGAGCATGAGATGACTCAGGCTGAAATCGCGGAGAAGTTCTACATTTCCCGCTCCAGAGTGTCAAGATTGTTGACCATGGCACGCGAAGAAGGCGTGATCACCTTCAAAATCCAGCATTACGGTGAGCGCTGCTATGAGTTTGAACAGATGTTCAAACGAAAATACCAGCTCGAAGATATTTTTATTCTGAATTCAGACAATCATGATGAAGCTCAAATGCGAAGGCTAATGGGCGAAATGGCTGCTGAGTATCTGCATAAGCAGTTTAAACCTCGGCAAACAGTAGGCATCTCCTGGGGCAAATCTATTGAACAGACAGTCGCCGCGCTGCGTCCCACCCCTTATCTGAACCTGGAAGTGGTGCAGGTGATTGGCGGCATTCTGGTGCAGAACCCGGTAATCAACATCCCGGGTCTATTGAACACGATGGTGGAAAAATTTGGCGCGACAGGAATCTCGCTGACTGCTCCACTGCTGATGGATAACCCTGAGATGTGCAGCATGCTAAAGCGCCAGCCGGCAATTGCCTTCGCGCTAAACAAGGCGCGCAAGGCGGACCTGGTCCTGACGGGTATTGGCGGGGTTAGCAAAGACACGCTCAGCTATCTGTGGTCGGGGATCGATACCGATCGGGAGTTTGAACCTTTGCGCGAGAACGGCGCGGTGGGTTTTATTTGCGCCCAGGCGTTTGATATTCAGGGTAAGGCTTGCTGCCCCGAATTTAACCAGCGTGTTGTTGGCTTAACATTGGATGAACTGCGCAACTCCAAAAAAGTTGTTTCAATTTCTGGCGGGGCTCGTAAAGGTCAGGCGGTCCTGGGAGCGCTAAGAACAGGTGTGGTCAACGTTTTGGTGACTGACCTGGCATGTATACGTGAGATTATCCGGCTAGAAAAGCAAGAAGCCGGAAAATAGAAGTTCGTTTTGTTTGGGGCGGAGCTATTCGCCCGGTCAGAACTGGAAGCCAGCAAGGCGCTTTCAGAAAAAACATAAAATGCCAAGATGGCAACAAAGAAAAGGAGAAGTTATGAGCAAAATAGATGAAGTTACTCGTGAATCCTGGGTTATGAGCACTTTCCCCGAATGGGGCACCTGGCTCAACGAAGAGATTGAAGAGGAAGTTGTCGCCCCGGGTACTGTGGCTATGTGGTGGCTGGGCTGCACCGGTTTGTGGATTAAAACCCCGGGTGATGCCAATATCAGCATTGATTTTTGGCTCGGTAATGGCAAGCGCACCAAGAAGACCAAAAATATGGTTGCCGGTCATCAGATGGCGAACATGTGCGGCGGACGGCTGCTGCAGCCAAACCTGCGTGCCAGCCCATTTGTGATGGACCCGTTCGCGGTCAAGAAGGTAGATGCTGTGCTTTCCACTCACTATCACAATGACCACATCGATATCAACTATGCCGCGGCTGTCCTCAAGAATGTGGAAGAGCCCATTCCCTTCATCGGACCGATGAAATCAGTGGAGCGGTGGATTAGCTGGGGCGTGCCAGCGGAGCGCTGCATCACCGTGCGCCCGGGCGACTCGATTAAGATAAAAGATCTTGAGATTATTGCCGTTGATTCGTTCGACCGCACTTGTCTGGTGACCACCGATGGCTACCAGGACATCCGGGGCATCTGCCCAACCGACATGGACGACAAAGCCGTTAACTTCATTATTAAGACCCCTGGCGGCAACATCTACCATAGCGGCGATTCACACTATTCAATTTACTTTGCCAAGCACGGCAAGGACTATGACATTGACGTGGCTTTTGGTTCCTACGGCGAGAATCCAATTGGCGTTGCCGATAAGATGACCTCCATCGACATCCTGCGCATGGCAGAAGCCCTGCAGTGCAAAGTTGTAATCCCCATCCATCATGATGTCTGGACTAACTTCATGGCTGATACCAATGAAATTCTGGCACTTTATGATATGCGTAAGTATCGCTTACAGTACAAGTTTGAGCCTTTCATCTGGCAGGTTGGCGGCAAGTATGTTTACCCCAATGACCTGGGCAAGCGGGAATATCACCACCCGCGCGGCTTCACCGACTGCTTCGAGCACGAGCCAAACACGCCGTTCCGCTCGATTCTGTAGGCTGACTAACGGTAATCCGCTTCCGCGCGGGCTGGCTAAGACCTGACGAACCTTATCGCCGGACCGCGCAGAAGCTTTTACAAAAAATCTATTATTTACAAGGAGAAAAAATGGAAGTTTTAACAAAAGTCTGGGGTTTTATCGTCAGCAATATCATTACCCAACCCGCTTATTTTATTGGTTTGATCGTCCTCACCGGTTATGCCCTGCTGCGCAAGCCTTGGTATGACGTGTTGGCTGGCACGATTAAAGCCATTGTCGGGTACCTTATCCTGGCTGTCGGTTCCGGCGGCTTGGTCAACAACTTCCGCCCTGTGTTGGTGGGTCTTAAAGACCGCTTCCACCTGGACGCGATGGTGATTGACCCTTATTTTGGTCAGAACGCGGTGACCGCGGGCGTCGAACAGGTCTTTGGCCGAACCTTTGGTCAGGTCATGATTCTGGTTCTGATTGCCTTCATTTTCAACATTGTTCTTGTCGCATTGAAGAAGTGGACTAAATTCCGCGCGATCTTCACCACGGGTCATGTGCAGGTGCAGCAGGCTTCAACCGCTTTCTGGCTGATTCTGTTCTGCTTCCCCAAACTCGGCGACACCCCTGTTCTGTTGATCATGGCTCTTCTGTTGGGTCTCTACTGGGCTGCCGGCACAAACCTGACAGTTGAGATCTCTCAGGATTTGACTGACGGCGCTGGCTTCAGCATCGCTCACCAGCAGATGTTCGGTCTTAAGCTCTTCTCGTGGCTGTCTGAAAAGATGACCAAAAGCAGCAAAAAGGAAAGCAAACGCTTGGAAGATCTTGAATTACCTGGCTTCCTTTCAATTTTCAACGAAAACATGGTTGCCACATCCATCCTGATGACCTTCTTCTTTGGCGCGATTTTGCTTCTGTTGGGCAAAAGCTATCTGATCGAAGCCAAGTTCCTGGCTGAGGGCAAGTCCTTCTTCTTCTACATTCTGACCACTTGTTTAAACTTTGCTGTTTATTTAGCGATCCTGCAGCTGGGCGTTCGCACCTTCGTTGGTGAGTTGTCACAGTCCTTCCAGGGTATTTCTCACAAGCTGCTCAAGGGCGCGGTGCCGGGTGTGGACTGCGCGGTCGCTTACGGCTTTGGCTCCCCCAATGCTGTTACCATCGGTTTCCTGTTTGGCGCGCTGGGTCAGTTCCTGGCGATTGGCGCTTTGATCCTGCTCAAGAGCCCCACGCTGGTTATCGCTGGCTTCGTTCCGGTGTTCTTTGATAACGCCACCATCGCGGTTTACGCCAACAACAAGGGCGGTCTGCGGGCTGCTATGCTCTTCCCCTTCATTTCCGGTTTGATGCAGGTCTTTGGTTCGGCTCTCATCGCTGGCTGGGTTGGTCTGGCTGCATACGGCGGTTACCTGGGCATGTGGGACTGGGCAGTGGTTTGGCCTGTGTTCACCGTTCTCATGAAGTACCTGAGCTACTTTGGCGTGGCGCTGGTTGCGATCTTCTTGCTGGCTGTTCCTCAGATCCAGTACCTGATGGACAAGAAGGGTTACTTCCTGGTAACCGAAGATTACGAAGCTTACAAAGCCCTCAAAGCTCAGAAATAAGCCTCATTTATTTGGAAACACCTATATAATTAGGAACATTACCGTCAGGGGTCGCAAGACCCCTGACAAAAACAAGACAGATAAGGAAAAAAGAAATGGCAACAGTTTTAGTTTCTTGCGCAAATGGAGCAGGCTCAAGTCTTTTATTGAAGATGGCGGTTGAGAGAGTCACTAAAGACCTCAACATGGACATTACCCGCATTCATCACTGCTCAATTTCAGAAGGCAAAAGTGTGGCGACTCAGTACGATATCGTCTTTTGCCCCTTGCCTTTTGTCAACATGTTTGAAAGCGCCACGAAACTTGGCATTCCGGTAATTGGACTGAAGAATGTCATGTCGGCGGATGAAGTCAGAAAGAACATTTTGGAACTTGAGTTGGACAAAAAATATCAGAAAAAATAAACAGACTTCTTTGGTCTGAGAGAGGCAGGGAACGCCTTGGAACGTTCCGAATTACGAGAGCGCGGTCAGCGGGTCAAGATGATTGTGACCGATCTTGATCAGACGTTATTAAACTCTGACGCGACGCTTTCTGATGAGAATTTGGCGGCTATTCGGGCAGCAGAAGAAAAGGGAGTATTTGTAACGATTTGCTCCGGACGCATCTATACGATGCTGGAAGCATATGCAAGGATTCTGGACATTAACGGTCCAATTATTACTACTAATGGGGCGGCGATCGTGGATGGAAAGAGCGGCAAGCTGCTTTCGGCTCACCCGATCCCCAAAAGTATTGTCAATCAGATCCTCGATTTTGCCAGAGAACGAAAGTATGACTACTCTGCTCTGACTGGCGAGGTCAGCTATTTTTCACCCAACAGTCTGCGCATCCAACGCTTTGAACGCTATAACGAAATTGCCGCGGCTGAGGGATTAAAGCCCATGCGGTTGGAACGGCTCGATGGGCGCGCTTACGAAGCAATCGGGCACGATGTCCTGAAGATGCTTCTTTACCAAATCCCAGAAGAGGATTTTGCTGGATTGATCGCTTTTTTGGACAGCATTCCCGAAATTTGCTACACAAGCTCCGATGAAGGACTGCTGGACATCATGGCGGCAGGGATTGGAAAAGGCGCAGGCGTTGCAGAGGCGCGCAGGTTATTGAACCTGGAGAAAGATCAGGTGTGCGTTTTTGGCGATTTCCTCAACGACCTGCCCATGTTTGATCAAGCCGGGCTGACCGTGGCAGTGGCGAACGCCCATGAGGTGCTGAAAGACAAAGCGATGTATGTGACTGACACCAACGATCAGGCTGGTGTTGCCAAGGCAATTGAAGCATTGATTTTGTAGTCTATTGACCCCGATGGGGTTTAGGAACGCGGAAAGTCCCGGCAGCGTTGCGGTAAAAAATGCCGGTGAGCCGCGATGGAAATAAGGAGAGAGTATGCTTGAGCACTTAAAAGCTGAAGTCTTAAAGGCAAACCTTGCCCTTCCCAAATTTGGGTTGATCACATTCACTTGGGGGAATGTTTCGGGGATTGACCGCGAAAAAGGGCTGGTTGTAATCAAACCATCTGGCGTCGAATATGACGTGATGACCGCTGAAGACATGGTGGTGGTAGACATGGAAGGGAAAGTGGTTGAAGGCAGGCTAAAGCCCTCTTCCGACACCCCCACCCATCTTGAGCTGTACAAAGCCTTTGATGGCTTGGGCGGCATCGTCCACACCCATTCACGTTGGGCGACCATCTTCGCGCAGCAAGGGCGGGGCGTGCCGGCGTTTGGTACAACGCATGCCGACTACTTCTACGGCGAAATCCCTTGCACGCGTAAGATGACCCCTGCGGAAATTGCTGGCGAATATGAGAAAGAAACCGGAACGGTCATCATTGAACGTTTCGCTGGGATCGACCCGTTGGCTGTGCCGGCGGTAGTGGTTTATAGCCACGGACCGTTCGCCTGGGGCAAAGACCCAATGGAAGCTGTTCACAATGCGGTGGTGCTCGAAGAAGTTGCTTTCATGGCGTGGCACAACCTCTCATTAAGCGGTGGAGCTTTGCCGGTTATGCAGCAGGAGCTGCTGGATAAGCATTATTTGCGCAAACACGGCGCGAATGCCTATTATGGGCAAGGGAAGTAGAATCATGGCAGACTATTCTCTGGGACTGTACGAAAAGGCAATGCCTGATGGGCTGAGCTTCAGAGAAATGCTCGAGTTAACAGCCCGTACTGGTTTTGACCGTCTTGAACTGAGTGTGGATGAAACCGATATGCGCCTGGCAAGGCTCGACTGGCAGAGCGGGCAGGTGCACGAACTGAAAAGGCTGATGGACGACAGCGGCGTTCTGATCCGCACCATGTGCCTGAGTGGGCACCGTAAATATCCTCTTGGATCGCACGATCCGGCGGTGCGCGCCAGATCGCTTGAGATCATGCGTAAGGCGGTTGATTTAGCGTCTAAACTGGGGATCGCCATCATCCAACTGGCAGGCTATGACGTCTATTATGAAACCGGTGATGAGGACACGCGCGCTTGGTTTGCTGAAAACCTGGCTATCTGCGCGGAGATTGCCGCGAAAGAAGGCGTCTTACTGGGGTTTGAGACGATGGAAACCGCGTTTATGGACACGGTCAGTAAAGCGATGGCGTATGTTAAGCTGATCGGCTCGCCCTACCTGGGAGTTTACCCTGACATTGGCAATCTTAAGAATGCCTCTGTGCTCTATGGCACGGACCTCCTGGCGGATATTGAAAGCGGGCGCGGGCACACCTTCGCAGCCCACCTGAAAGAAACCGTACCGGGGGTCTACCGAAACATGGTCTTTGGCACGGGGCACACTCCTTACCAGGAGTGCATCAAGGTGCTTTGGGGTATGGGAGTACGCCTTTATACCGGAGAATTCTGGTATGATGGAAAGAGTGAGGTTGTGCCCAGCCTGACTTCTTCCGCAAGTTTTCTGAGAAATCAAATCGAAATGGCAATTGCCAGTTTCGCATAATAAAAGGAGATCAAAATGTATTCTAAACAAACCGTATTAAGGAACCTGACAGGGCTGCATGCCCGCCCGGCATCGGAATTTGTTGCCTGCGCGAAAACGTTTGAGTCGAAAGTAACCGTAAAAAGGCTCGACATCCCGGATGCTGCAGAAGCCAATGCCAAGTCTATTATCAAGATTCTCGCCCAGGGTCTTTCGGTAAACACACCGATTGAAATCAGCGCGGATGGTCCTGATGAAGAAGCCGCGGTTGAGAAGCTGGTCGAATTGGTCGATTCCAAGTTCGGCGAAGACTAACCGAGCGACTAGGTCCAACTGAAAGGAGTGCAGATGAGGATTCTAAAAGGTAATCCAGTTTCCAGGGGCATTGCCCTGGCTAAGGTGTATGTCTATAAAGCCTTCAAAGCGGATGTTCATGAGTCCTATTTTGAGGCAGGACAAGAAGCCGCAAGGTACAAACAATTTACTGACGCGCTTGCCGTGGCTGAGGAGGAACTAAACACAATTGTTACCTCCTTGTCTGCAGATTCTCCTGAAAAGGCAAAAATCTTTACAGCGCATATCGAAATTTTGAATGACGAAGAAGTGGCTGAGGAAGTAAAAGATATGATTACTTCTTCCCGGGCTATGCCAGACTATGCGGTTGACTTTGTGTTTTCTGAGTTTGCCATGCTGCTGGAAAAAGCAAAAGACCCTCTGATTGCTGCCCGTGCCGCGGATTTGCGCGATGTGCGCAACAGAGTGCTGCGCATTCTGAAGGGCGAAAAAGAACAAAACCTTTCCAGTCTTCGTGAGAAGGTGGTTGTGGTGGCGCACGACTTGTTGCCGAGCGACACTGCCACCCTTGACCGGGCGCATGTGATGGGCATTGTGACCGAAGTAGGCGGCGCCACTTCGCATACCGCTATTATTGCCAGAAGCTATAAGATTCCGGCGGTGCTCGGCGTTCCCAGCGCGACTGAAATCATGAAAAACGGTGAGCCGGTTGTTTTGGACGCGCTTAAAGGTCTGGTGATGTTGGAGCCTGAGCGCGAAACGATTCATGAATATGAAGCTAAGCTGGTCCAATTCCTGGAAGATGAGAAACAAACCGCCGAATATCTCGACCGCATCCCGCTGGTCGCGAGCGGTGAACGCTTCTATGTGGGTCTGAACATCGGCACCACCGAACCTGACGAAGGCTTTAAGTACGTCGACTTTGTTGGTCTTTTCCGCACGGAATTCCTTTACATGGAAAGCGAACACATGCCCACCGAAGATGAGCAGTTCGCGGCATATCGCAAAATGCTTGCCAATGCCATGGGCAACCCCGTGACCCTGCGCACGCTGGATATCGGCGGCGATAAAACCCTGCGGTACATGACGCTCCCGAAAGAAGAAAACCCCTTCCTGGGCAACCGCGCTCTGCGCCTCTGCCTGGACATGCCCGAGTTATTTAAAACACAACTGAGAGCGGCGCTGCGCGCCTCGGCTTTTGGCGAAATGCAGATTATGTTCCCGATGGTGGGCACTATTGATGACATCAGAGCTGGGAACGCGGCTGTCGAAGAGGTTAAGGCTGAGCTTCGTGCTGAAGGCATCCCATTTGACGAGAAAATCAACGTTGGAATTATGATTGAAATCCCATCGATCGCCATGATTGCTGATTTGGCGGCGAAGGAGACCGATTTTGCCAGTGTTGGAACAAACGACCTGACTCAGTATCTCCACGCGGTTGATCGCATGAATCCAAAGATCACCAACTATTATCAAAGCTCCTCGCCGGCCATGTTCCGCATCCTTGGACGAATATTCAAAGAATATAACAAGGCAGGCAAACCTGTTTCTGTATGCGGTGAGCTTGCGGGTGAACCTCTGGCAGCGATTGTGCTGTATGGTTTGGGGCTCAGGAAGTTCAGCATGAATGCATCCAACATTGCCCATGTTAAGCGTACGCTTTCGCTTTTCACCCAGGATGAAACTGAAGAGATCGCAGAAAAGGTGATGATGTTGGAAACTCAAGAGGATGTGAACAACTACCTGAAAGCTGAAGTGGCTAAACGCGAACAAAAGGCGAAGTCAGCGACTGTAGCCAAGAAATAACATACATGCGCCTGCCCGAATCGGGCAGGCGCAATTGATTCTTTTGAAAGAGTTTGTAATGAGCGAGATTAAGTTTACAAAACATGCCATCGCTGAGATGGAAAAATGCTATTCTGTTTGCCCGATCACTTTAAGAGGTGTGCAAGGTTTTCTGGTCGCGACTGAGAAATCCGGCGGTTGTTTCTTTTTCAATTTAAAGGGCGAGTTGGTGGAACAAATCTGGCAGGATCCAGGCGGCGTGATGTCCCTTGTGCCTGTACCTGGTAAGGCCGACCAGTTCCTCTCCACCCACGAGTTTTATGGACCGAACGATTCAGCCAAAGCCCGCCTGGTGTTGGCGTACCTTGCGGATGGACAATGGCAGGTTAAGATTGTCGCGGATTTGCCTTTTGTGCACCGTTTTGACGTGCTCTCCACCCCTGAAAAGAATTATGTAATTGCCTGCACCTTAAAATCCGGGCATGAGTACAAAGAGGACTGGACGCATCCAGGCAAAATCTATATTGGCGAACTGCCGGACGATCTGCTGGCGGAAGGCGCGAAACTGGACCTTACCGTCCTGGCTGAAGGATTGACCAAAAATCATGGCTACTACCGCTGCTATGATGGCGACGGCAGACCTTACTCTGTGGTGAGCGCTGATAACGGCGTGTTTAAAGTGAGCCCTCCCAGCCCCGCGCAGCCAGCGTGGAGGCTTGAGAAACTGTTGGATGGGGCGTTTAGCGATGCCACCTTAATTGACCTTGATGGCGACGGACAGCTGGAATTGCTGACCTTCGCGCCGTTCCATGGCGATGACCTGCGTATTTGGCGGTTGGTTGACGGCAAATACGAGCTGGATTATGCTCACCCAGAGCCGGTTGAATTCCTGCACGCCATTTGGTCCGGGATAATTAACGACAAGCCTACCATCCTGATCGGCAACCGCAAGGGCAGGCTAGAGCTGCTCGCCCTAACCTGGGATGGAGAAGCCAAAAAATATCACTTCCAACTCCTCGACAGTGACCGCGGACCGGCGAATGTGACCTATTTTGAACGTGAGGGCAAGCGCCTGATCGTTGCCACCAATCGTGAAACCAACGAAGTGGCGATGTATGAGCTCGAAGATTAATAACTGACTCTCTGAGCAAACGAGGCTGGTTATATACCCCAGCCTCGTTTTTTCTTACCTAATTTCCAGATCTAATCCCTTTCACCGGTTTCCACAAACTTCACCAGCTCGCCAACGCTTAAACCCTTGATGCCAAGCTTGTCCACCGTACGCCCCTTGCGCCAGTAATCTGTGTTGTGAATGAAGCACGCCAAGCTGATGATGCTGTCGATACCGTTCACCGAAACGCCGTAGGTTTTTCCAAAAGACGAAATAGGTACAAGACTCATGGGGATTTCTTCGGTGATGTAGCGGTGATTAAGTGTGCCGGGCGCTTTGATGCCATAATAGCCGGTTTGGTTGTGCATCGCTTCGTAGAGGTTCTCCCCGGTGGCGTTATAAGCCAACTCCAGCCACTCCAGGGCGTTGCGTCCCTTTAAGCCCATCGCGGAGGCGACGGTGACGCGCTCGCGGTCAAGTACCTCGAGCACTTTGGCAACTGAAGGGGTGACGCCGTCGACATAGAACTGAAAATCGCCAGAAGTCGCTTCGATCCAACCAGCGTTCAGCAGCGCCAGCGCGGGATGAAAGATGGCGCCCATGTTGTTGAGCCCGGTTTGGAGGACGTTTTTGCCGTCAATAAACTGAGGAAAAACCGGGTGGATCGCGTCCAGCACTTCAGCAGTCCGTTTGGATGGCAAGGCTGCCAATGGCACGGCTTCTTTAATGCGGAAAATGCGCGCCTGGCTGGGCCCTTCTGAGCGGCTGGCAAAGATAAAAGTTTCTGCTTCTGAGACAATCGGTTTTGTGGTGCAGTTTTCTTGTTCAAGCGTGTGGCAGAATTCCAGCGCGCCGCCGGTGCGCCCAGGGTTCAGAACCACAATATGGTCGTCTCGCAAATAGGGGGCGGCGACTTTGGCGATATCAGCGTGCGCGGTGGATGGGAGCACAACCATGATGATATCCGCGTCCTTAAGAGCTTCTTCCATATTATCTGTGACCTTGAAGAGCCTGCCAAACCCTCGCGGTTGAGTCGGGCTTTCCAGATCTATTCCACCGCGGAGGCGGATGATCTCTACGCGGTTGGCTGTACGGTTATATAAAGTTGTTTGAACCCCCAAAAGAGCCAGGTAGGCTGCCATGGCCTTTCCCCCGTTGCCTGCGCCAATAACGGCATAGCGGTATTGATTTTCCATAATTTACCTCATTCTATTAGTTTTTGCAGACGCGCTTGCTCGTGGAGAGCTTCTCCGCTGGGGCTAACCGTTTCGCACGCTCCGCGCAAAACACGGGTGATGATTTTGCCGGGAGCGAATGGGTTATTCTTTAGCTGAGGGGCGTCCAAAACGCCGAGATTCACCGCTTTGGTCAGGGTTTTGGGGTCTGTCAGCGGGTCGGCGGTTTCTTCTGTGGCGAGATTCTTGATGAACTGTAAAGTTAATCGCGTCTGTTCGATCAAAAACCTCTTGCGATTCTGGATAGCGGAATCAACCGTCATATCAGGTTGACCTTGGAGCGCGTTTTCAATGCTGCGGCGGGCAGCCTGACTGGCAGCAATTACGTCTGAGGCCGTTGCCGCGTGGTCGGCTTCGGTGTGACCGACAATGTGAATAATATGCGGACGCAGCGCCATCTGAAGATAGATGCTGGTCGCCAGGTGCGCGCGGGCGGCGTTATCCTCCAGAGGGTAGCTGAGCAAGCCGGTGCGCGTTTGGCGCCAGACGCGAAAGGTGTCATCCTCCAAAGGTTTGATCATCTCGAGGATGGCGAGCATTTTCGCCAGGTCCATCGCGTCGCTTAGGTTAGGCGGGCTGTTAAACATCAACTGGGCGATGTAATCCTTGACTCCGAAAGCTTTGACGTTATAAGCCGCCAGGTAAGCGGACACCACGAAAACCACGTCCGGGGCATCGCGCATTCCCCAGTGGTGGGGCTCATTTAGCTCCACGGGAATATCGCGCTCGCCATACCAAGCCATCACACGCTGGTGCTCAACGATCGAATCCTGGAGCGTGAGTGGACCGCGTCCGTCCATTTGGTTGAACCAAAAAAGCGGAATGGCGCACCAGGCGATGTTGATGGTCTCAACATACATCTCAGCGAGGCGGATGAAATCGTCCGTGCCGGAGTAAGTGCGCATCAGAGGGAAGTTCCCCACGCGCGAAGCCTGATAGAGCTGGCGGTAATCCTGGGCGTTGCGCACGGGCACGCCGCCAGCGCCGGTGCTGCGCGGGTTCTGGCGTTCCGGGTGAAAAAAGTTAGCCTGGGCGTCCTGGTCGATTCCGAGAGAGATCACGTCCAGCACCTTGGCTTCCGCAATTTCCCGGATGCCTTCCAGGGTCGCTGGCATGGTTGGCAAACCAAAGTGGTGGCGCAGAAGCGGGTAAGGCTGTTTCCAGAGGATACGCTCCCTGGCGGTCTGGGGATAACTTGTTTCTCCCCGATCCGAGAGATCTTCACCGCGCAAATAGGCAAGTATTTCCTCCCGGCTTTCGCTTCCGTCAAAAACGGTTTCGAAAAAACCTTCCAGCGATTCGACCTTTCGGCACACCGGCGGCGTGCCGCCAAAGCTAAAGCGCACCCCCTGGTTGTGCAAATCGGCGGCTGCTTCAGCAAATTCGGCAATCAGCCGCTCACCTGTCTCGGGGGTAAGCCGGTAAGATACACCTACCAGATCTGCCTTTTCGCTCCGGGCAGCCTCAATGAAGGTCTCAATTGGGACGGCTGGACCGAGAAAGATTGTCCGCCAACCGGCTGCTTCAGCCAATCGAAGAAAATTACTCACCCCTGCAACATGGACACATTCCCCCAACGCGCCTGCTACGATAGTTTTCATCGTTCCTCCTGTTTGTTCTTTTGCGGTACTGATTGCCGCTGGATATCCGACGGAAGCCTGCAATATGGGCAGGTGGACAAAATAGATATTTTAGTTTACCCGAAAAATGGAATGGCGTTTTTTGAGGGAGGCGGAAGGTTCAAGTAAAAAGAGAAAATGAGACGCTATAATCTAATTAGCATGGTTAAAAGGAGCAAATTATGAAAACAGCGCTCATCATCGTGGATATGCAAAACGACTTCTTGCCAGGCGGGGCATTGGGCGTTGCTGGAGGAGATGAAATCATTCCCAGGATCAACCATCTGGCAGGTGAGTACGGGCTGGTGGTAGCCACCCAGGATTGGCACCCGCGCGATCACGGCAGTTTTGCCTCCCAGCACCCTGGCGCGCGCGTATTTGACATGGCTAAGCTGGCAGGCTGCCCGCAGGTTTTGTGGCCCGACCACTGTGTGCAGGGGACGTTTGGAGCAGAACTGACTGATATGCTGGATCAAAGCCGGATCGAAGCGATTTTCAGAAAAGGGATGGATCCTCTGATAGATAGCTATAGCGCCTTCTTTGACAACGCCCGCAAAAAGTCAACAGGTTTGGACGGCTACTTGAGAGGCAGGGACGTTGAGGCGGTGCATATTTGCGGGTTAGCGGCGGACGTTTGTGTTTGGTATACGGCAAAAGACGCTATCGCGCTTGGATTTGAAGCTGCGATTTTGCTGGACGCTGTCAGAGCGATTGACAAAGATGCGTTTGACAAAATTCAGCAGGATTTCTTGCTTTCAGGCGGAAGGCTGCTCTAAACGGCTGCCTTGTTGTTTGGAATTGGACGCAGGGCTGTTGATGTGAGAATACACTGCCAGTAAAAAAAGCTTATCCATATGTTAATTATTGTGCCCAGTGATGGTTACTCATCCCACATCCAAAAGACGGTATCGCTGCATAAGACAAATCCCAGTTTTTCTTGTAGGCGCATGGACGATTCGTTTCCCACTACCACATGCCCATAGGGTAACTCACCCATTCCCAAAACCTTTGCGATCAAGGCGCGTTCCAGGCGCTCTCCCCAACCCTGCCGGCGATACTCAGGCATCACTTCAAGCATACCCAGCGCGTGATCTTCGTGTAAACCAATAAAAGCAAAAAGCTTTCCGCGGTCGCGCACCCCAAACAGGCGGTTTTCGCTGATTGCCTGTTTGATCTCGCCTTCGTCGAGGCGGTGGTAATGTTCTAAAACGAACTCAGCATCGGCGAGCTTAAGTGGTTCGAGCTCCAGATCGGAATCGATGCTTTGATGGGGATAATAGAGTTGGTGGCATTCTAGAATTCCGGTCAGCCCAAAATGAGCAGCCACAGCCGGGGCATTCTTGCTGCCGCAGAGAAAAACCAGGTCGGGTTTGGGGTGATTTTTAACCAATTCCAGAGGGTTTGAACCCGCCAGCAGGAGAAAATCGGGGTCAGGCTTTAGCAGCGCCACACCTTGCTGGTTTGCGCCTAATAATCTAGCCCCATGTTCCAATGCGTAAATCAGAGGATAGTTGAGGAAGTAATCCTTGTTCAGGAGGTCAATGGCGTTTTGCATGGGACTTTATTTATGCATCTTTGCAGAAATGGTGAGTTTAAACCAGGA
>LUZV01000111.1 GCA_001603765.1 Anaerolineales bacterium Chloro_02
CTTCCACGGTGTAGGCATCAAGTTTCTTGATACCGGAGATGTTCGGAACGCCACCGGCACCCATGGATGCGTCTTTGGGACCCCATTCGCCAATGAAGGCAGCCTGGGCAACCTTGAAGACATCCACCTTGTTAGCGGATTCGGCTGGGAAGGCGGCTTTCACATCGTTTTCGTAGGCAGCCATAACTTCGGTGTAGTAGTCATCGAGGGTTGGGAAAGTCTCAACCAGATCGTAGACTGTTCCTGTGCCTGCAGTCTTAAACGCAACTGGGTCTTTACAATCGGCGACCTTAATTTTCTCAGCGCCTTCAGCAACCTCGGTGGTGCAGAAGAGACTGCCAAAGCCCCACATGCGCATGGCATAGGCAACTTTCGCGCCATCGGTCATATCAGCCCAAACAGCGCCGTTGAAGTATTTGGCGGAATAATCATCGCTGCCGTAGTTGGCAACAACATAATCGTAAATGCCCTTAACTTCGGCTTTGACGCCAGCTTCAATCCGTGCCCAAACATCATCCTGCATTTCCTTAGTCCAGGCGTCGGAATCAGCGTGGACGTGGTCTTTGCCGGCAGCGTAGATATCTTCAAAGAGTTTGAAGTATTTGTCATAAACCTCAGAGGTTGTCTGGGTCTGATAATCCTTCAAGCCAATGATAGGGTAGGAAGCGAGGCTGGTGGAACCAACATAGGAAGGATCCAGGAAGGTGTAATAGGTGAAGATTACGTCATCAGCGGTCACAGGTTCGCCATCAGAGAATTTCATGCCAACGCGCAGGCGGGCAGTATATTTGGTGATGTCTTTAGCTTCGTCGTAATCAACGGCGATGTCGGCAGCGCCCTTATACAGATAATCCACGCCGTTATAGCTGCGGGTTTCACCTTCGATTGCATTGTAGACGATGCCGCCAACACGGTCGGTAGTCATCATGCCAATCTGGGTCATGCCTGCAACATCCACGTCATAGGCTGTATCAGCAAAAAATGGGCTAAACTTCTGCGAGAAGTCCTGATAAGCAACCACTAATGGGGTGTTAATGGTCGGTGCAGTGGGGAGGTTCTCGCCAAATGGCTGTTCCTCAAAGACCACTTCGGTAGCGGTAGGCTCTTCTGTGGCTTCAACTACGGGAGTAGTGGGTGCCACAGGAGGTTCTGTCGCAACTGGGGTGGCAGGTTTCCCGCAGGAAGCGAGAGCCACACCGAGCATGATCGCAACGATCAAGATGGACATAGTTCGTGCAAATTTACTCATTTTCTTTTCTTTCTCCTTAAAAGATTTTTTTGATTATATTTTAGAACCAATTATGTGTCAATGAAAGCCGCTGCCTGCTACCCATTGACCGCAATTGAAATTCCCTCGTCCGAGGCTTTGGTTATCACCACTTTTTTCAGTCTTTCATAACTGATGAACCCCAAAGCCAGCGCGGTCAGTTCGACCGCCAAGAAGATAAACTCAAGCTGTGCGGGCTTATTTCCGTTAAAGAAGAGCAAATAAACCATCTCACCCAACAGGCATAGCCCCAACGTGATCAACAAAATTAGGCTGTGATTTGTAAAGCGTTCATACGTCACGCCAATTTCGTCCCGGCGATAGTTGCGCTCTTCCACCGGCAGCCGGATTCCGGATCGGAGCAAATTAAAGAGTGGCAGAAAGACCAGAGCATAAGGCAAAGCGACGTAAAACCGCCTCATCCCATCATTGTTCAAAAGACCGCTAACAATGTGCGCGAGGATCGTCCCTGCCAGTAAAACCAAGAAGGTGATTTTGAGTTTTCGCATTTCAGGTTGACTGAATGGAAGATTAAAGTAGTCTCCCCGATATTCATAAGTCCGGATCTGCTCGCCTTTTTCATTGACGCTCAGAATGGTCTCATAATCGTTAACGTACTTTCTCATGCTCATGAATTAAGTTTCTGTTTTTTACTCTCTCGTTAGGCGCAAACATCTACTCAAGCCAAGCATCGCTTGAGTGAGTCAATCTTTATTAGAGTATAACACCAATTTAATAATTTCAAACCAATGAGGGCATAATTTGTGCTCAAATTTTTGGCGATATAAATCTGCCTCATTTTGCAGCTCCGAAGATTTTCCCCGGCAGAACGCGGTCGGACAGGGGCAAGACCATCAAGCTTGTGATCAGACGAAATGGAAGATATCCGTACAGTTTTTTTGGCATTACCTGATTAATCAGCCGCGCGCCAGAGACCAATTTGGTTAAAGCTGCTGCTCCCCGCCAGCTCCACGCGGTTCGAGGCAAACCAGAGCTTGATTTGAGGCATCAGAGGTACGGCTGGCAAGTATTCCGCCATCCCATCCTGCGCGTTTGCAGCCAAAAGGGCATTTTCAGATGCTGCGCAGCTTTCGTCAAAACCCGCCTCCGACAACCCCGCCAGGTTCGTTCCGATCCAGTAATTTTGGCTATTGGGTACTTCACCAGAACGATAGAGCTCACAGGTTCCTCCCGGCATCTCTTGCCAGGTTACCAGCGCCAGGTCAAACTTCCGCCCAAAGAGCGGACCGTCTGGCCCGGGATTGTAGAGCTCAAGCGCCGGCAGAGCCTGATGTTTCACCTCAATCCCACATCCCGCCAATCTCCGCACGACCGACTGGCTTACCTCCTGGTCCATTGCGGATGTGCCGCTAAGCAGAACAACCGAAAACACCGTTCCATCCAGGACGTTTTCCACGCCGTTGGCTTTACGCGGCGAGTTTGGTTGAGTTTCATCCAGTTTCCAGCCAATTTCATCCAGCAGAGCCCGAGGGTCGGCTGTGTTTCCCAAAGTTGGGAACGCGGGCAGGCTAAACCCCTGAGGCAGCCTTGCGCCTAAAATTTCTGATGCAATCGGCTCGGCAGTCAGGCAAGCCGCGATCGCCTGGCGCGTGCGCAAGTCGCCAAATAAGTCCTGCCGGGTTGCGGTCCACTGAGAATACCCACCGTCAAAAAATGCCGGCTTGATGCCAAACACCAGTTGCTGCGCGAGTTCAAAACGCTCAGCGACCAAACTGCCAGAACCAGTCAGCTCCGTGAGCACCTCAGCCCCCTGAGCCTCTAAATGATAGCTGGGGTCCAGGACGTCGCACGCGCCATTGTTAAGCTTGCCAATTGCCTGTTGCAAATCAGGTTCAATAACCATGACCACCTGGTCATAAGGCGCTCGCGGAGAAAAGTAGGGGTTGCGTTCCAACCAAATATTTGCGTCACGGCTCACAATCCGATACGCTCCCCAGCCGATGGGCAGATTAATAGCTTCAGGGGCGCGTCCAATCTCCTCAGTGCTCATCCCAGAAAACTGCGCCGCAGGGATTGGCGGAAAGATCAGATCCGAAAAATCCAAAGGGACAAACCCAGGCACACCGGTCCAGATCAGGGTCGTGTCGTCCGGGGCTTCAAGGCTGGCCGTGCGGTCAATCAGCCAGATATCCCGCGCGCCGCGCAGGTCCTTTGCCACCTGAAAAGACAGCAAGAAATCAGCCGTTTTGATCGGACTGCCGTCCGACCAAAGTAAACCAGAGGTAATTTGAAACTTTGCGCTCACCTGCATCATTTGAGAAGGCACTGAGGCGCTCCAAGCTGTTGGGGCGCCCAATCCGCCATCTATTGCAGGAGAAATCAAACTCCCTTCCTTTAATACAGCTATTTGCCCTTTTCCGTCCAAGACCATCATCCCAGCCTTCACATCCACCGCGCTGTAAACAGCCAGTGAGTTCTCATAGGAAGGCTGCGCCTCAAACAGGATCTCGGGGTCATAGATTGCCGCAAAAACGCTTTGTTTGGAAAGGGTGTTGCGCCCATCATACCGATACAGGCTGCCGGGGTCTTCAGCCAGGCAGACATTTAAAACTTTTGGCGGCTCGGGGGTCAGCGTTGGGGTAGGCAAACTCTGTGTGGCTGAACTTAGCGTTTCTGATCCCTGAATGGCAGGTGATTTTCCACCACATGCGGATAATGTCAAAATCAAGCTGATAAGCATCAGCGCGAGGTTCCATTTGGAGGTCAAAATTCGTTTCAAACTAATCTCCTAAAGCTCATCGTCTTCTTGCGGGTCGCCAAAACGCAGCCGCAGGTACGACGCATATCTCCGCGGGTCAATCCGGCCGCTTTCCGCTGCCTTTCTGACCGCGCAGCCAGGCTCATGGCTGTGGCTGCAATCGTTAAACTGGCATTCCGGCACAAGCGGCGCGATTTCTACAAAATAGGCATCCAGTTCTTCGTCCTGAATATCCCAGAGAGCCAAAGTGCGCAGCCCCGGCACATCCGCCACATAGCCGCCGCCTTCCAACGGGTAAAGCTGCCTCACCTGTGTGGTATGTCGCCCCTTGCCGCGCCCAACCCCTTCACTCACCTCGCCAACCTGCAGGTTTAATCCCGGCATGACTTTGTTAAGAAGGCTGCTCTTCCCTACCCCAGATGGACCGGCAAGCGTGCTGAGTTTGCCGCGCATACACTCCCGCAGCGCTTCGATGCCCTGCCCGGTGACAGCCGAAGCGTAAATCACATCATACCCGATGGCGCGGTACATTCCAAAAAGGTTGTCCACCTGCTCCAGCGGCATCAAGTCCACCTTGTTCACCACGATCACCGCCGTAATGCGCGCCCTTTCGGTTACCACCAGAAAGCGGTCCAGCATACGCAGGCTTGGGTTGGGTTCGGTGCAGGCAAAAACTAAAAGCGCAAGGTCGGGGTTGGCAAGGATGATCTGTTGATAATCGTAACCAACTCCTGAAAGCTGACGCGAAAAAACTGTTTTACGCGGCAGCACTTCCTCAATGCTGCCTGTGCCGTCATCGTGGATCGCGACGCGCACCCTATCCCCAACCGCCACCAGATCGCCCTCAGCCCTGCCTCTTCGCAAACGTCCGCGCAGCCGTGCCTGCACGTCGCCGTTATCTGTGCGCACAGTCAGATACCCCGCCTGCGACCGGATCACAAGCCCTTCTCTGGGACCCTCATTTGAACTGTCAGAAAGCGGTAACTGCGAAAAGCTCAAATTTAGTCCTCTTTTGGTGTGGCGGGAATGTAAGGCTTGGTTTCCCAGGGCATCGTGCCGCCGGCATTCTTACCATCCGAAAAATATAAGGACACAGCCCGTCTGAAGAGCGGCGCTGCCATTTCAGAACCCTCTCCAGCGTTTTCGAGGATAATCGCCACCGCGATATCCGGGTGTTCCGGGTCGTTTTGGAAGGTATAGCCCGCAAACCAGGCGTGAGACTTGCCAGCCGGGTTTTCGGCGGTGCCTGTTTTTCCGGCGATATTGTAGGGATAATTCTTAAAGTTGAACTGTGCCGTACCTCTTGTGTTTTTCACCACCATGACCATCGCCTCTTGAATTGCTTTCAGAGTCTCAGGCTGGACATTCAGCTTATTTGCCACTTTTGGCACGAATGAGTAGATCGGTTCCTGACCCATTAAACCAATCCGTTCGATCAGAGTCGGTTCGTATAGTGTTCCCCCATTGCCAACTGCTGCCACTAACGCCGCGACCTGCAGTGGGCTGACCTGCATGGTGCTCTGCCCGATTGCCATCTGAACATATTCGCTGACGCTCGTCGGCGCGGGATTGATGCTCCCCGCGAAGTCCGGAATTTCTATGCCAGTGTTTTTCCCTAATCCGAAGTCGATAGCCAGATCAGGAATGGAGGTGCGGTAGCCTTCGTTCCATAACGAAAAAGCAATATGCCAGAACCAGGGGTTGCAGGATCGCATTAATCCTTGCTGCAGGGTCAACTGTCCCGAAGGTCCATCGCCCCGGTCAACTGTCCAGTCTTTTCCAACCCAGCCGTCCAGTTCGCGCCAGTAGCTGTCGCAATAATAGGAAGAGTCGGGATGGAAAACACCTGTTTCGAGCGCGGCTGCCATGGTGATGATCTTAAACACCGAGCCGGGAGGATAAACACCCTGAGAAGCCCGGTTGTACATAGGGTTTCGGGGGTCCTGCGTGATTTCCGCGATGGAATAGGCGGTGTATGAAGGAGCGATGAACACATTAGGGTCAAATCCGGGGTTAGAAACCATCGCGATCACCTTGCCCGTGTCCCGCTCCATGACAACCATCGCGCCAATGTTATCGCCAAAGCTCTGTTGAAGGCGATACTGATAGGCGCTGTCAATCGTGGTGTAAATGGCTTGAGCGGGCTGAGCCGGAACGCTTGCGATCTTCGTCAGCACCTGACCCTGAGGGTCTTTCACATAAAGGTCCGCGCCGTGTTTGCCAGCGAGGTATTGCTCTCCCCAGGCTTCAAGCCCAGACGCGCCTATTTTTTCCTCACCGGTGTAGCCCAGGCGCTGATATTTTTCCAACTCTTCAGCCGGAACGGTCAACACAAACCCGGTCACATGCGGCGCGATCCCGCCGTCATGATAGAAGCGCGAGCGAAAATCGGAGAGGGAAATGGCGTCATAGCGGCTTAGGCGGTCATAATATTTATTGGCTGTCGCGAGAGTGATGTCGCCAATCACCGAATATTGGTAATCTGCGGTGTTTTTGTATTCCGCATAGATAGAAGCTTCCGACCTGTCGAAGACTTCCGCCAAAAGCGAGACCATTTTGCCTTCGTTCTCAGGATCAATCTTGCCCGGAGTAATCATCACCGTTACAGCGTCTTCAAAAGAAACCAGCGGGTAATTATTTGAAGCATCGGAGGAATAAATGTTGCCGCGTGCTGGCACTTCTATGACCAATTCCAGATAATTTCCGCCGGTCAACTCCGGCAGCATCATGCCAGCTTCCCACTGCACATGCCAGGCTCCGTTCTCAAGCGTGAGATTCATGAGTGTGTCGCGGGCAATTTCGCCCATCAGTGCGGTTGTATAGCGGATTCGGTAGCTCACCTGAGCGCTGGTCGGGTTGACCATCTTGGAAAGCACCGCATAATCCATCCCCTGCATCGTGAGCTTGACAGCTGTGTTTCGATGACTTTTCTCAAAGTCCTCCATCGTAACAGCGTCTTTGGTGAGCTGGCTGAGCATGCCGTACATGCCCGCGTAGTCCTCTGCCTTCCACAGCTCCAGGTATGCCTTGGTTGCCTGTTCAACATCCGGTACGGACTGGATATTGATAGCCGGCTCAGGCAGCCCCAACGTAGGGGTTGGGGTGGGTACAACGGTCGCTTTGCCGCCTGTACACGAAGTAATCAGCAGCGCCGCGGTCAGGATAACAAACAATATTTTGTAAAAGGGTTTCATCAATTCACCCGTTTTTTTCATCTCTATAGTATTGAGGGTAGACTTCACACGTTATTTCATTATACCGCTGACACGCGGCAGGCACATCAGCGCTCACCTTCAAGCCAGCCCCCCTGAGAAGCATCGCCAGATGGCACAGCGGCAGCCCCATGACATTCGCGTAGCATCCCTTCAGCCCCGCGCATGGGCGAAAGGCTTGGTGCTGGATGGCATAGCCTCCGGCTTTATCCCGGAAATCACCGCTGGCAATGTAGTCCGCCAGCTCAGTTTCTGAATAATCGCGCATGAACACCTCAGTCTCGCAGAACCCTTCATCCACCGAAGCGCTGTTTGGTTTACGCAAACTCAAAGCAGTGTAGACAAGGTGACCTCGGGCACGCAAATCGCGCAGGATTGAAAAGGCTTCTGCGTCATCGGCTGGCTTTCCCACCACCTTGCCGTCCAAAACGACGATCGTATCCGCTGAGAGGACCCATTCGCCTTCCCCCTGTTGAACAGCCTGCCCCTTCTGGCGCGCCGTCTGCTGTACATACGCCAGGGGTTCCACGTCCGGCAGATGGCTTTCATCCGCATTGGAGGGGCGCTTCCCGAACGGAATCTCAAGCAACCGCAGAAGCTCGTTCCGGCGCGGCGATGTTGATGCTAAAATCAGTGTTGTTTCAACCATACAATTTGGGATTCTAACACGAAAGCTCTCCCCAACTTTTAAGTTGAAAAGCTTTATTCAGCCGGCTCGAATTTGCGGACTTCTATGCGGTCAAAATCATAAGCCAGATAAGTTTCCGGGAAGATCGCCCGCGCCTCCGCCAGGATGTCATCCTCGCGATAACGCGTAGAAAGATGGCTCAGGATCAGTTTCCCCACGCCAGCCTCAGCTGCCAACTGAGCCACAGACGCGGCAGTGGAGTGACCAAACGCCACAGCCATATCAGAATCTTCGGTGAGGTAAGTTGCCTCGATCACTAACACATCCGCTCCGGCGACATAGCTCTTAAGCTTTTCCGGCTTGCCAACATCCCCCACCACAACCAGGTTAACCCCCGGGCGTTCTTCCCCGAGCACATCCTCAGGTTGGATTACCCTGCCATCTTCCAGCGTAATCGCCCGCCCCATTACCAGATCGCGCCGGCAAGGCCCATTTGGCACGCCCAAGGCTTCTGCTGCCTCCGTCAGAAATGGACGGTGGCTTTTTTCGATGAACCGATAACCCAACGAGGATGACCCCCGATGGTCCACGGGGAAAGCGTGAATATCGAAATATTTACTCTGAAAGATCAATCCCGGCTTAATTTCGAGCATGTTCAAGGGCATTGGCGGCTTCGCGCCCCTCAGTACCACGCCGTTTATCAAGTCGCTAACCCTGTCCATTGTGTGGCGGCTGCCGTAGATGTTCACTTCTTCGATGGCTTCCCAGCGCATAAAGGTTGAAAGCATCCCTGCCAACCCGAGAATGTGATCCAAATGCCCATGTGTTAGCAGAATATGGTTTAACCGCTTAAAACCAACCCCAGATTTGAGGATCTGACGCTGCGTGCCTTCGCCGCAATCCACCATGAAGCGATATTCATCATGCTTCACAACGAGCGAGGACAATCCACGTTTAATGGAGGGCGCGGACGCTGAAGTGCCCAGAAAAACAAGTTCAAACAAGGATCAGTCTCTCCTGATCACTTTTTGCCTTGACTGATACCAGAGAGTTGTTTTAGCGCGCCAAGTGCCGTCAGTCCCACCTGCAACCCCTGCTGTACGGTAATCGGAGCGCTTCTGTTTTCCGATTCAGATTGCTCAATGAAGGTCATCGCTGTCCGATAGCCAATGAAAGCGCCGGCAAGGGTTCCAATCACGATGGTTAATGTTCGAATGCTTGGTTTCATAAGTTCTATCCTTTTTGTGAGAAACGGTCGGTCAGGCTTGTTCCAACCTGTTTAATCTTCGCGTTTAAGGCGTGCGCCGCCAGGAAAGGTTTTGCCGCAGCGTCGCTGCCTATGCGCAGGTAATTCTTGCCAACGATCAAATAATCTCTAAGCGCCTTCCCGCCCAGAGGGACCAGGTTTTGCAGTTTGATCACCCCAATGCTCAAACCGATCAGCAGCGCCAGCGTAATCAGCCCCAAAAGCAGCGCGGGCAAAGCCAACATGACAGTCGCCACGCCAGCCAGAGAAGCCGTTCCCATTCCACCACCGCCAGCCCTAACTGAAATCAGTACAATGACCATAGCAGCAGCCAACGCGATCAGAATAACCGGAAAGAGAATCATCCAAAACCGGTCACGCCGATGAGCTTTGTCCATAGCTTCTCGCAGTATTTTTTCTTCAGACATAACAAGGAACCTCTTGCCCTTATTTTAGCATGAGAATCGATCGAGCGCTCATCCGATATAAACTCAGACCAAATTGACCTTGGGTTTGTATTTGTTAACAATTCTTTATTTTTTTCATGTATAATGAATGTAGATAAATATCGCTCATGCGTCCGGGAGGTTTTGTTTTATGTTTACCTCCAATTATGGTTGAGAATTGCTGCGCGATTTACTTGATAGGTAA
Organism: Anaerolineales bacterium Chloro_02; assembly: GCA_001603765.1. Taxonomy (GTDB): domain Bacteria; phylum Chloroflexota; class Anaerolineae; order Anaerolineales; family Anaerolineaceae; genus Mesolinea. Next base: position 9,724 of record LUZV01000111.1, read on the forward strand.
CCGTCAGTGTTAACAGCTGACTTATGTATTGGAAAAGAGAATGTTTTTGGGCAGTCAAATGAACGCTCCAACATTATTGTTTCACCCGGTTTTAGGAGACCGGAAGAGTTTCATTTACTTGCCCGAAGAGGAATACTTGTTGGATTGAGCGACCGGTACTTTTTGTCTGCCAATACTGAATAGAAGTCAGCACCAGTTCGTCTTGAGTTCATGGGTTATCAAGTGAGTCCGAGATTCAACAGCCATGGTTGTGGACCATGGCTGTTTGATGCGGATGAAAAAGACGATTACTGAAATCAGCGCGCAAAAGCGCAATCGCAGGCGGGTCAATATCAGCCTGGACGGGTCCTATGCCTTTTCGCTGGACCGTCTTACGGCTGCCTGGCTGCGGGTTGGGCAAAAACTCAGCGACTCCGAAATTGAAGACCTGCAAACGCGCGACGAAGTGGAAGTTGGCTTCACACAGGCGCTCAATCTTCTGAGCCGCCGCGGGCGTTCCACTGCCGAGATGACCCGCTACCTCGAGGGGAAGGGCTATGCGCCTGCCACATTGAAAGCGGTGCTTGCTCGTCTCCAGGAAGAGGGTCTGCTTGATGATGATCGCTTCGCGAGAGAATGGATCGAAAACCGCTCTACTTTCCGCCCTCGGAGCCTTCGTCTGCTCAAAGCCGAGCTGCGCTTTAAGGGTCTGGATGAGCCTCGCATCGACTCCGCGTTAGTGGAGTCTGAGGTATGTGACGCCGATCTGGCAATGGCAGCCGCCCGTAAACAAGCCCACCGCTATCTTTCATCCGATTATGAACATTTCCGCAATAAACTGGGGAGCGCCCTCCTAAGGCGCGGTTTCAGTTACGCCACAGTCAACGACACTTTGCGCACCCTTTGGGACGAGATGCAGCAAACCGAGACTGTGGAACTAAATTAATAATGGAGCAATTGACACAATGAAAACTTTATTTCAACCTGGTTTAGGCCCCAACCTGCTCTTTCTGTGGGTGGGTCTTGCCATTATTTTGGGTGTCCTAATCGGATACCTGGTTTTCTCAGCCATCCGGAAAAAACAGGATGAAGAATTGAAGCGTACTGCTGATGACATTATCAATCAGGCGAAAGAAATTGCTAAAAGCACAGAGCTTGAAGCCAAAGATAACGCTCTAAAAATCACTCGCCAGGCGGAAAGCGACCTGCAGCATCGCCGCAACGAACTTAACAAGGAAGATGACCGCCTTGTGAAGCGCCGCGAGGAGCTTGATAACCGTTTCGATCAGATGCAGCAGCGTGAGGCTTCTCTGAATAAACGCCAGAGCAACATTGACAAACGCGCCAACGAGATTGAGGCGCTCTATAACGAACGCTTTGCTGAACTGCAGCGCGTCTCACAGATGAGCAGCGATGAAGCCCGCGCGCTCCTTTTAGAAGAAGTTGAGAAGGAAGCTCGCGGGGATATGGCGCGCATCATTCGCAAATATGAGATTGAAGCCGCCGAAACAGGCATGGAAAAAGCCCGCGAACTGATCGCTGATGCCATCCAGCGGGTCGCCTCGGATAAAGTTGCCGAAGTCACCACCTCGCTGGTTACCCTCCCCAATGAAGAAATGAAGGGGCGCATCGTTGGGCGCAACGGACGCAACATCCGCGCCTTTGAGCAGGCAACCGGAGTTGACGTGATCGTGGACGACACACCCGAAGCCGTTACCATTTCGTGCTTCGACTCGGTTCGCCGTGAGATCGCCCGCCGCACGCTCACCCGCCTTGTGACCGACGGCCGCATTCATCCAGCATATATCGAAAAACTGCTCGAAGAAGAACGTAAATTGATGGATGAAGACATCTTCAAAGCCGGCACCGAAGCAGTCTATGAAGCCAGCGTGCATGGGCTTCACCCTGAGATTATCAAGAAACTCGGCCGCCTCAAATACCGCACCTCCTACGGGCAGAATCAGCTCGCGCACGCGGTTGAAACCTCCAAGATCGCCAGCGTGCTGGCGTCTGAACTCGGCGCGAATGTGGAAGTGGCTAAGCTCGGCGCCCTGCTGCACGACCTTGGCAAAGCCATGGACCACAACACCGAAGGCACCCACGCCCAAATCGGCGCGGAATTCGCTAAACGGCACGGCGTCAGCGCTGCCGTCTGCAACACGATCGCGTCGCACCATCACGAGGTGGAGCAGGCCTCCATCGAAGCTATTTTGGTGGAAGCCGCCGATGCCATCTCTGGCGCCCGCCCTGGTGCTCGTCGTGAAGACCTCGAACAGTACATCAAACGCCTGAAAGCGCTGGAAAACATCGCCAATGCCCATAAGGGCGTTGAGCAGAGTTACGCCATCCAGGCTGGCAGAGAAGTGCGCATCATCGTCAAGCCGGATGAAATTGACGACCTCGAAGCCCACCGCATTGCCAAAGACATCGCCACTGAGATCGAAGAGACCATGCAGTACCCCGGTCAGATCCAGGTTACCGTCATCCGCGAAACCCGTTCGGTCAGTTACGCGAAGTAGACTGGAAATAATTATTAAAGAAAGCTGCCAAATTGCGGCAGCTTTCTTTATGTTAACCATCGTGCGGTAAAATCTAAGTACGGAGGCGTGTTGAATTATGGTCTACCTGAGCAATTACCAATCACCTTTTGGAGTAATTTCCCTTATCAGTGATGAAAACAACCTTTTGGCGTTGTGGTTTGAAGGGCAGAAGTACAGCCAAAGCCTTTATCAAGCTGGTTCTCTCCAAAAAGGCAGCAGCCCTGTCCTCACAGCCAGCAAAAAATGGCTGGATGATTACTTTGCCAACAAAAAGCCTTCCAGCACCTCTCTGCCTCTCGCGCCAATCGGAGGGGAGTTCCGCCAACAGGTTTGGAAGCTCCTTCTTCAAATCCCCTATGGCGAGGTAACCACCTACGGTGAAATCGCCAGGCAAGTCGCCAAAATACAGGGGAGAGAAAGCATGTCGAGCCAGGCGGTTGGCGGCGCTGTTGGGCACAACCCAATCTCGATCATTATTCCCTGTCACCGCGTGGTTGGATCAAACGGCAGTCTTACCGGCTACGCCGGTGGGATCAATCGCAAAATAAAGCTGCTGGAGCTTGAAGGGCTGGATCTTTCGCGCTTCTCCATCCCCAAAAAAGGCACCGCGCTCTAAGCCGCACCCTTACGATAAACAAACCCGAGCCACCCTGCGTTTTAACCCCGCACAAAGGGGTTAGAGCGCTTTTCCCGCCCAACCGTCGTTGCCGGGCCGTGCCCCGGCAGCAGCGCCGTGTCTTCTGGCAGGGTGTAAATTCGTTCCCGGATGTTTTTAGCCAGCAGCTCAAAATCGCTCCCAGGCAAGTCGGTTCGCCCGATGCTGCCCGCAAAAATTGCGTCACCAACAATAGCCGCCTTCAACTCCGGGATATAAAACAGCACTGACCCGGGGTTGTGTCCCGAGACATCCCGCACCTCCACCGCCTTCTCGCCGCCAGCTGGGTCCACCGCCAACCTCGCGCCGTGTCCCAGCGGGATGTCCACCCGCGGCACAGGGTCAACCTGCATCCCCATTTTCATCAGCTCCGGTTGGGTTGCCGCCCAGGCAAAGCAGTCCGGATGCATGGCAATCGGCAGGGGCGGCGCGAACGCCTCGCTAAGCGCTTTTACACCCGCGGTATGGTCAAAGTGCCCGTGCGTCAGCCAAATCTGCTTAAGCTGCCAGCCATTTTCGCGCGCCAGACGCAATTGCGCCTCTGGCTCGAAGCTCGGATCAATCACCATGCAGGCGCGGCTGTCTTCATCAACCAAAAAGTAGACATTATTTTGCAGCGGTCCAAACACCGCCTGATGAATTGCAAGTTTCATGTCCGCGCTCCCTTTTCGACCGCCGCCAAAAAGTCATCTATGCGCATGACCGAACGGGGTAAATCCGTCAGGCTCCTCAGACCTCCGCCTTCCACCACCACATCATCTTCGATCCTCACGCCGTACTTATCCGGCAGGTAGATACCCGGTTCAATCGTGAACACCATGCCTTCTTCCAGCGTTTGTGGATTGCCTTCAAAGATGTAGGGCGGCTCATGCGCTTCCATGCCCAGCCCATGCCCCGTCCGGTGAGAAAAGAACTCGCCATATCCGCCCTGTCGGATCACCTCACGCGCCAATTTGTCCACATCGCCCGCCGCCATGCCCAGCCTGCCCCCCAGGCGCGCTGCTTCGTTCGCCTTTTCCACCAACCGCGCGATTTCCTCCATTTCTCCCTTGGGTTCACCGCAGAAAAAGGTGCGGGTGATATCCGAGAAGTAGCCTCCAAAGCTGGCTCCCCAGTCAATCAGCAGCATTTCTCCTTCCCGCAGCTTTCGCTCACTGGGGCTGGCGTGGGGGTTGGCGGTGTTGGGTCCGCTTGAAACAATCGGCGCGAAGGGCAGCTCTGCCTCCGAGCCAGCCTTAAATAACTGCACCATCAGTTCAGCCGAAATCTGAAGTTCGCTCTGCCCGGGCTTTACAGTCTTGAGGGTGTTCACAAGCGCGTTCTGGGCGATTACCGCCGCCTGCCGCATGGCGTCCAGCTCCGCTTGCCCCTTGCGCATCCGCAGCCGCGCCACTGCCAGGCTTCCGTCCACAAATTCAGCCTTTGGCAGCGCGCGCCTCAGCAGGTCAATTTCGAGAAAGCGCAGCCGGGTCGGCTCAACGCCTACGCGCAGCGGTTTTTCTCCGAGATCGCGCAAAGCCTGCTGGTATAACCCCTGCCAGGTAGCCGGATCATCGCCGAAGGTAACGATCTCCGCGTCGAAAGGCAGCGCCGCCACCTTGGCGCGCTCCAACTCAGGCAGAATGATCATCACGCGTCCGTCCGCCCCAATCAGAGCCACCACCGGGCGTTCCATCAGGTGAAACTGCAGCCCGGTCAGATAGCTCAGGCTCGGACCCGGGTTCAGCGCCAGCCAATCCAACCCGTTTTGTGCCAAATGTTCTCTTAAGTCCTCAATTCGTTTGCTCATACACCCTCACACTAAGAATCATTACCTACCCCTCTATTTTACCCCGTGCCATACGTCAGGGGCGAAGCATCACATCCACATCGTTCATCCGCGCCAACCACACCCACCCATGTTGCTTCGCCCCTACAACGTGCATATGCCAGAAAATTATTATAATGACCTCATGAACCAAAACAACGCGCCGCACCGCCGCTCGGTGTGGTTAAATAATTACGATTATTCCCAACCCGGCGCCTATTTTGTGACGCTCTGCACTTCCCACCGCCGTCAGATATTCGGTGAAATTCATGACGGACTCATGCGATTAAACGCCGTTGGGCGCCTCGCCGCAGCTCAATGGCTGCAACTGCCAAAGCGCTTCTCCGACCTTGAATTGGGCGAATGGGTCATCATGTCCAACCACATTCACGGCATCCTGGTCATCACCGGTAGGGGCGAAGCATCTCAACAAGATCGCTGCGGTTTACCAACTATGCCGATCGAAGATGCTTCGCCCCTACGCCCAAATGGGACAATGCCTGGCTCGATTGGCGCCATCATCCAAAACTATAAATCGGTCGTATCTCGAAAAATTGCTAATCAAGACGAAGAGACAAGAGGGTCAATCTGGCAGCGGAACTATTACGAGCACATCATCCGCAACGAGCGGGAACTGCAGGCTATCACAGATTACATTCTGACCAACCCGCAAAATTGGGATAAAGACACGGAAAACCATATTTAATGTAGGGGCGAAGCATCCAAACAGAAACGCTCCCCGTTACCTATTGCGCTAACACAAGGATGCTTCGCCCCTACGCCCGACCGGGACGACACCAGGATCGATCGGCGCGATCATCCAAACAGAAACGCTCCCCGTTACCTGCTGCGCTAACACAAGGATGCTTCGCCCCTACGTCCGACCGGGACGACACCAGGATCGATCGGCGCGATCATCCAAACAGAAACGCTCCCCGTTACCTGCTGCGCTAATATTAGGATGCTTCGCCCCTACGTCCGACCGGGACGACACCAGGGTCAATCGGCGCGATCATCCAAACAGAAACGCTCCCCGTTACCTGCTGCCTAATACAAGGATGCTTCGCCCCTACGTTTGGTTGCCAAAATATCTGCTTTACCAGATATGCTGCCGAATGTTTCTCCGCCCCTCAAAAAAAATTAAAAAACCAGATGGGTTTACTTCTTCCCCTCACGCCTGTAAATCAGGATCTCCCGATAAACTGCCGCCAGGACGATCAGCACCAACAACCCGCCGAGGATGGCGATGCCGTCCACATTCACCACCGGGGACGACGGTAACTCCAGATCCTCCGTTGGGGTTGGCGCGGGTGTGCCCACGGTTAGCGGCGCGGTTGGGCTAGGCTCGGGCTGAACCTTCACCGGATCCAGAATGACGACCACCGCCAGCAGGGCGACCACCAATACGCCAATCACAATCACCGCCGCTGCCAGCCCATTCAGTTTTTTCTCCCGGGGATCAATGGTCATTTAACAGCCTCCACAGCTTGCCTGGCGGTCTCGACCACACTGGCGTTATCCCGCAAGATCAGCAGCGTCGCGTTGCGCAGGATCGGACCGATATTGTTCAGGATCGCGTCCGGCGGGTAGAGGATCGCTCCGCTTGCCATTTTTTCGAGGGCGGGCTTCAGCGCGATTTCCTTCCAGCTGCCCATGGCGGACGCTTTAGCGGGGAGGGTCTTGAGCGCCTCGCTCCACTCCGCCATGAATTGGGTGTCAGAAAGGTGTTCGATCAGCGCCACCGCGAGCGCTTGCCGCTGAGGCTCCTCGCTGCCCAGCGCCCAAACCCAGGCATCGGTCAGGGTTTTATTGGGTGAGGTAAAAGCCGGGTCTGGCGCGCCGGCGTCCGCCTCGCGCCCGCGCAGCACCACATCCACCGGCACAAACGCCGTGTTCACGCGGCGCGCGCTAAACGCGTCCCACACTTGGGTATCGTTCTGCATCGTCAGAACCAGGTCGCCAATATGGCGGGTGTTCAGCCCATCTTTCAGGATTTGTAGCGACGCCTTAAGCGGCTCCTCCTGCAAGATGGTGATGCCCTGCTCGTTTTGCACCTGCCCGCCAAGGCTCAGGTACAGCATCAGCAGAAAAGTCCCGCGGGGGTCATCCGCCGCGAAGCCAAAATAGCCGTAATTCAGTTTAACATCCGCCCATTCGTTGCTTGGAACGAGCTGATTGGCGCTATTGTAGACCAGCCCCATCGGCACGCCCCTAAACGGCACGGCGGTTACCTCGCCCTGGATCATGGCCGCGTTTCTGCCAAAGTTGTACCAGTCCAGGTTGTCCATGATGGCTGTCAGCCCGTCATTGCGGAAGATGA
>LUZV01000112.1 GCA_001603765.1 Anaerolineales bacterium Chloro_02
GTATGGCGGTTCGGTGAACCCCGGCAACGCTGCGGAGCTCTTCGGTCAGTCTGACATTGACGGTGGGTTGATCGGCGGGGCAAGCCTGAAGGCGGACTCTTTTACCGCGCTGGTAAAAGCCGCGATTTAGAAAACTTGGTCAAAGATAAGCCGGGCCGCATATCGCGCGCCCGGTTTTGTTTATGGGGTTGGCTTATTCCTGCCCTTGACCATGACTTTGAAAACTTCTATAATAGGGCGAACGACGTTGAGTGAGGAAAGTAGGCTTTGAGGCACCACCAGGGAGGCGCTGACGCGATTGAGAGCGGCGCCGGGAAGGCAAAAGTTGAAGTTCCCTCAGGAGTCGCGCGGGTGAAACGACTGCGCCAGTAGTCCGCGCCGGCAGCCACCGTTATGAGGCAACCTGAGAGGGCTGAGTTACTCAGCCAAGAAGGGTGGTACCACGGCATTTTGCCCGTCCCTTTATCCGGACGGGCTTTTTTGTGTCTGAAAGGCATGTTAATGAGGTGAAAGATGTTGGAAATTGAAAGAAAATTACAGGCGGAACTGGTACGCGGCTTGGAAGCTCTGCGCGGCGTAAAAGACCTCGCGTCCCTTGATGCCTGGAAACAGGAATTCCTTGGAAAAGCTTCCCTGGTCATGCAAACCTTTGGTTCGATGGGGCAGATGACAAAAGAAGAGCGCCCGCTCATCGGTAAAGCTGTGAACCAGACGAAAGTGGGTCTTGAGACGGCGCTGGCAGAAAAAGAAGAAGGCATCAAAGCCGCCAGCTTGCAGGAAACCTTTGGCAAAGAGGCGCTGGATGTGACTCTACCGGGGCGAAAACCACGCCGCGGAAGAATCCATCCGCTGCATCTGACTTTACGGCAGATCTATCAGGTCTTTGGAGATATGGGCTTCCAGATCTATCGCTCGCCGGAAGTGGAAACCGACGATTACAACTTCACCTTCCTGAACATCCCGCCTTACCACCCAGCGCGCGATATGTGGGACACGTTTTACACCGATAAAGATGGCGTGCTCCTGAGGACGCATACCTCACCCGGACAGATTCGGGTGATGCGTGAAAGAGCGCCCGAGAATATCCGGGTTATCCTGCCCGGCACGACGATGCGCTACGAACAGCTCACGGCTCGCTCCGAGATTGAATTTATCCAGGTGGAGCTGCTTGTCGTTGGGAAGGGCATCACTTTTGCTGATATGCGCGGCACGCTAAACGACTTCGCGCGGCGCACCTTCGGCGAAAATGCCCGCACAAGGCTGCGCCCATCCTTTTTCCCTTTTACCGAACCAAGCGCTGAAATGGATGTGGAATGCTTTGTGTGCGGTGGCGAGGGTTGTGGTGTGTGCAAGGGTACCGGTTGGCTGGAGATTTTAGGCTGTGGGATTGTGCACCCAACCGTGCTGCGCTACGGAGGGTACGATCCGGAGGTTTATTCGGGTTTCGCCGCCGGCATGGGCATTGACCGCTCCACCTTGATGCGTTATCACATCGATGACATACGCCACTTCCGCAACAACGATATCCGCTTTCTGGAACAGTTCTAAGAGGAGACGAGATGAAAGCACCTTTAAGCTGGATTAAAGACTACATTGATCTTGATGGGATTGAGATTGAAGATCTTGCTAACCTTCTGACCAGTATCGGTCTGGAGGTGGAAAACGTGCTGCTGGTGGGCACCGAAAAACCTGAGGGCAGGCTGAAAAATAAATACGCGGGGCTGCCCTGGGACAGGGAAAAATTTGTGGTAGCTGAGGTCGTTGAGGTGAACCAACACCCCAACGCCGATCGCCTGACGCTGTGTGAGTTGAATGACGGCACCGGAACAGTCACCGTTCTGACTGGCGCGCCGAATATGTTCCCATATTTGGGGAAAGGCAAACTGGAAAAACCACTCAAGGTCGCCTACGCGCGCGAGGGCGCTGTGCTCTATGACGGTCATCAGCCCGGTCAAGTGGTGACGAGGCTCAAAAAGACCACCATCCGCGGGATCGAGTCGCGCTCCATGATCTGCTCCGAAAAAGAATTGGGCATTTCTGAGGAACATGAAGGCGTGATCGAGCTGGACGAGGACGCTCCGGTGGGTTTGCCGTTGGTGGACTACATGGGCGATGTGGTTTTTGAGGTGGCAATCCTGCCCAATATGGCAAGAGACGCCTCGATTTTAGGCATTGCCAGAGAACTCTCAGCCGCAACCGGCAGACCTCTGCGTTTGCCGCAAGGGCATTCCCTGCAGGCAGGCGGCGCGATCTCCGCGAAGGTGGGTTTGGAAGTTCGGGATGTTGAGCTCAACCCTCGCTTCATGTTGGGGATGGTGGAAGGAACCCAGTCCATAAAAAGTCCGTATTGGGTTCAACGCAGGCTTTCGCTGGCGGGAATGCGCCCGATTGACGCGCTGGTGGACGCGACAAACTACACCATGCTCGAAATTGGTCAGCCGCTGCACGCCTTTGATTACGACCTGCTGCGCGAGAGAGCTGGCGGAAAGCCGACCATCATCACCCGCACGGCATTCGATGGCGAGAAAATCACCCTGCTTGACGGCTCTGAGCCCAAGCTGGACTCCAGTATGGAGCTTGTGACCGATACCGCGGGACCGCTTTCGATCGCTGGCGTGATGGGCGGCGGAGAAACGGGCGTGCGCCCTGAAACCAGCAACCTGCTGATTGAATCCGCGAGTTGGAACTTCATTAACCTGCGGAAGACCCTCAGCAAAACCCGCATCAACAGCGAGGCAGCCTTCCGCTTCAGCCGCGATGTGCATCCCGCGCTGGCAGAGATGGCATTGAGCCTGTGCCTGAAGCGTGTGCAGGAATGGGGCGGCGGCGAGATTGTGGAAGGCGTGCTGGACGCGTACGGCAAACCATACATCGATACAACCAATCGCCTGACTGTAATGAAAATCCAGGAGGTGGTTGGGCAAGAGATCACGCTGGAAGAATCAACCCAAATTTTGGAGAGGTTGGGCTTCACCTGTTGGATGGAAGGCGATGAACTGGTCGCGAAAAGCCCGGCAAACCGTACTGACATTGAAACCGGCATCGTGGGGCAGATGAACCTGATCGAAGAAATCACCCGTGTGTACGGTTACGAACGCATCACTGCCAAACGCCTCAGCGATGAACTCCCACCGCAAATCGGCAACCCAAAATTGGACGCGGAAGAACACATCCGGGACATTTTGGTTTCGATCGGCTTGCAGGATACGCTGGCATATCGCCAGACTTCGCCGGAGCGTGAAGCTCGGATGTACATTGGCAAAGCGGCGCCAGGAGGGCTGGCTTACGTGCGCATCAAGAACCCGATCACACCCGAACGCACTGTCATGCGCCGCAGTGCCATGGCGACCATGCTTGAACTGTTGGAATACAATAACAAATTTAGGTCTGGGCTGGCAATGTTCGAACTGGGCCCGGTTTTTCTGCCCGTGGAGGGCGAAACTTTGCCGGATGAGCCGCTGCGCCTGAGCATTGGCATGACCGGCGCGTGGGACGCGGCAAGCTGGGATAAACCTCAGAGCCCGGCGATGGACTTCTTTGATCTGAAGGGTGTCGTGGAAGCGCTCCTGGAAGGCTTGCACCTCTCGGGGTGGAAATTCGAGGCTGTCGAGCATCCCAGTTTTCATCCAGGAAAGTGCGCCGAAGTCAGGGTGGGTGAAGACGTGTTGGGTGTGTTTGGTGAACTTCATCCACTTGTGAAGAAGAATTATGCCTTTGGGCAGGACGTGGTACTAGTGGCAGAATTTGACGGCGAGATGCTGGAGCGCTTCAGCAATCTGGTTTTTACCAATCGCTCGATTTCGAGCTACCCTGCGATGGTGGAGGATATCGCCTTGAGTGTGGACGAGACCGTGTCGGCAGATGAGCTGGAGGCGCTGATCCGGCAGGCGGGCGGCAAGCTTTTGGTGGACGTGAAACTGTTCGACGTTTATCGGGGCGCGAAATTGGGAGAAGGTAAGAAGAGCCTGGCATATCAGTTGACGTATCAGGCATTTGACCGCACGCTAACCGACAAAGACGCTCTGAATATCCGAAACCGGATCGTAAAGCAGGCTAAAAACACCTTTGGAGCTGAGCTACGGAGCCAGTAGGAGAGATAATGAAGACCGTATTACTGTTTACCCGAAACGGGCTGGGAGATGCCCCGGAAGGACTACAACAGATGCTGGCAGCAAAATTCCTGAACCTGACTGCCCAAGCGGAGGAGAAGCCGGCGCGAATTTTGTTTTACGCGGATGGGGTGAGGTTAGTTTGCGAGGGGTCGCTCGTGTTGGAATGGCTGAGAATGCTCGAAGCAGCAGGCGTGGAACTGACCGTTTGCTCCACATGCCTGGACTTCTTTGGTTTGACCGAAAAAGTTAAGGTGGGCAAGGTGGGCGGGATGCCTGGGATCTTGGCGGCTTTGCAGGAGGCAGAAAAGGTCATTAGCTTGTAGTTCGTGGAACGAGTTGAAGAAGGGTTGAGGTTTGCCTCAACCCTTTTATGTTGCGGCGGAACAGGGCAAGCCTGTTCCCTACGGGGTGTTAACGGAAGACGGGATTAGAGTTTTAATCAACTAATGATTACAAGACGGAACAGGGCAAGCCTGTTCCCTACGGGG
>LUZV01000007.1 GCA_001603765.1 Anaerolineales bacterium Chloro_02
GGATGCCCTTTTAGCGGCAGGGCAGATTGAGCAGGCAGAAAAGTATATGGAAGCAAGACGCCAGGTTTTTTGGGCGAACGGCTACCAATTACGAAAGATCAACCAAGCATACTTCGCTTTTTACGGCTCTTATAACGATACGCCTGGCGGCGGCGCTTCGGGAGCCGATCCGGTTGGCCCGGCTGTCCGGGCGTTGAGAGCGCGTTATTCCAGCCTCAGTCAATTTCTCCGCGCGGTGCGCGGTGTGCGCAGTTTTAAGCAACTGTCAGCGATGGTGGATTAATTGTTCATGGCGATAAAAGCTGCCGGATTGGTAAACCCTATGGAAAATACGTTTCTACTTTATAATGATGGGAACTTATTGAGTGAAGGGACGTGTTGAGCAGCTATGCAATTTGGAAATCCGCCTACAAACCCACTCCTCATCGTGATTTCTGGCCCTTCGGGGATCGGCAAAGACGCGGTGGTTGGTCTTTTGCGTAAAACGAATCCGGACACTCATTTTGTAGTAACGATGAATTCACGTCCCCCGAGGTGCGACGAAGTGGAAGGTCGGGATTACTTTTTTGTTTCCCGCGAGACTTTCGAAGCCATGATTGAAGCTGATGAGCTTCTGGAGCACGCCAAAGTGTATTCTGATTACAAGGGAATCCCCAAATCTCAGGTGCGTGAAGCGTTCGCTTCTGGCAAGGATGTGGTTATGCGGCTGGATGTTCAGGGCGCGATGACGATTCGGAGGATTTGCCCCGAAGCGATCTTGATTTTCCTGACAGCCAGCTCTCGTGAGGAATGGGTGAACCGCCTGCTTGAGCGGCGCAGCGAGACCCCGGAGGAGCTGGAGCTGCGCTTTACAACAGCCGAGCAGGAGTATGCCCTGATCGAAAAGTTCGACTATTTAGTGGTCAATTCGGACAGCCACCTGGATAAAACGATTGAAGACATTCAGGCGATTATCCGTGCTGAACACATGAAAACTAATCCACGTAAGGTCAATTTATGAGCGAACAAAACCAACCTGACTCCGGCTCAGGTTTTCAATTTCAACCAAATTCAACTCCTCCACAGGATAACTGGGCAAAACCAGCACCGCCAAAGAAACTTTGGCAGCAGCCAGGCTTTCCCTGGCTGACTTATTCCCTCGCGGGCGTTACCGTTCTTTTCTACCTCGCCCAGCAAATCTTGATTCGCATTTTTGGCTTCGATTTGCTTTTTGGGATGTTAGGGAAGGTTAACGCCTTCATCCTGAAAGGTGAATTCTGGCGGTTTTTCACTCCTGCTCTGCTCCATTCCAACCTAATTCACTTGCTGTTCAATATGTACGCGTTGAGCATTCTCGGAAGGCAGATTGAACCCTTCTACGGCAGATGGCGGTTCGCGCTGCTTTACGTTCTCGGCGCGTTTGGCGGAAATGTTCTTTCCTTTGCCCTGAGTAAATACAACTCGCTGGGGGCTTCCACGGCAATTTTTGGTTTACTGGCTGCCGAAGCGGTCTTTATCTGGCAAAACCGTGAAATTTTCGGAAAACAAAGCCAGGGAATGCTGATGAATCTCGGCTTTGTTTTGGCGCTGAACTTCTTTATCGGCATCTCCCCGGGCAGCAACACAGACAATTGGGGGCATCTGGGCGGTCTGCTGGCTGGTTTCTTCTTCGCGTATATGGCGGGTCCACACCTTCAGTTGCGGCGGTATGACGCAGGTTTTCGGTTGGAGGATGTTCGCACAAAACAGCAAATCTGGTTGGCTGGTTTGATGGTTTTGGTTGGGTTTGGAATCATTGCTGCCATCCCTTTTTTTAGATAGCTGAGCGGAATCGAATGAAACTGCTCCAGCGAATTCAAAAAACGGACGAGGAAATCTCGGCGCGCCTTGTATTGCCTGATCAAAACGCCATTGCACATAAGCTGGCGGCGCTGATTGGGCACACCTGCGATTCCTGGTATTGGCTGATTGGTCTGCTGTTGATTTGGCGTTTTACCCACGGGACTGTTCGCAAAACCGCGATCCTTTGGGGCTTGGCGCTTGCCCTATTGGCAGTAATCGTGCTCGGGATCAAATTTTTACTCCGGCGTCCGCGTCCGGAAGGCGATTGGGGCAACATCTACCGCGCCACCGACCCCCATTCTTTCCCATCAGGGCACGCCGCACGTGCCATGACCATCGCAATTTTGTCTCTGCAGTTTGGAAATCCAATCGTGTTTATTTTGCTGTTGATCTGGTCAGCGTTAGTTGGTCTCTCCAGGGTCGCGCTGCGCTTGCACTATTTTTCGGACATTCTGGTTGGATGGCTTTTGGGCGGGTTAAGCGGTTGGATAGCCCTCAGATTCTTGCCGGCGGTCGTCGAAAAGCTGCCGGAGATCTTCCCTTTTATTGCTTGACTGCTTAAATAAAACTGACCCCGGGTCGGGGTCAGCCTTAGAAGCAAGGGGACGATCACGCAAGAATGACCGCGCCCATAGTTGGGACGGACAAGTCATTGATTTGCTGCCGCTCGACCACACAATGCTTGTCGCTGAGCTGGTCTTGCAATTCAGCACCATCTTCAAAGAAATCACCGACGTTAAGAGAGAGCTTGATCGAGTTGTCAGAGTTGTTTAATACAACCAGCACGGTGTCCAGCTCATCCCGCCGTAAGTACGCCAACACGCCGCCCTCGGCGTAAATGGGTTCATATGAGCCAGTTCGCAAGGCGGGGATGGCATGGCGTACCGTAGTGATCTCCTTGATGGTGTCGCGCAAGTCGGTGTTCCAGTCCTGTTCGCGCCAGGGGAAGCTCTTTCGGCAGAGCGGGTCTCTGCCGCCGTCGAGCCCGATTTCATCGCCGTAGTAGATGCAGGGTGCTCCTGGATAGGTTAGTAAGAAACTGTAAGCCAGTTTGAGTCTGTCGATACTACCCTTCATCAGGCTCAAAAAGCGCGGCATATCGTGGCTGTCCAGCAGGTTGAGCTGCGCGTAGGCAAATTCCTGTGGGTAGAGCTGAAGCAATTCGCTCGTTCGCCGCGCGAAGCCAGCGGCATCCATCGGCTGCGGGACGGCAAGCCCCATCATGCCGTCTGCAAGATTTGTATCAAGGTGATTGCCGCCAAAGAACCCAACGGCGGCATGGGTTAGCTGGTAGTTCATGACGGCATCAAATTTGTCACCCGAGTTAAGCCATTCCTGCGCCTCGGTTGGAACTTCGCCAACAATATAGGCATCGGGGTTGGCGGTCTTGACAACGTCCCGAAATTCTTCCCAAAAACCCGGAGTGGTAATTTCGAACGGAACATCCAAGCGCCAGCCGTCTATGCCTTCATCAATCCAATAACGGGCGATGTCCATAATATAGCGCCTGACGACTGGATTTTCGGTGTTCAATCTCGGCAGGGCAGGCAGGTTCCACCAGCAATCATAATTTGGCTTGCCCTGATAAGCGTTAAGTGGGAAACCGTGAATTCCGAACCAATCCATGTAGGGTGAATCCTGCCCGTTTTCAAGGATATGGTTGAACGGGAAGAAACCGCGGCTGGCGTGATTAAAGACGCCGTCCAGAACAATGCGAATTCCACGTTTATGGGCGGCATTCAGCAAGGTCTTAAAGGCATCATTTCCTCCCAATAAGGGATCAACCAGGTAGTAATCGTGTGTGTGATAACGATGGTTTGATGCTGATTGGAAAATTGGATTTAGGTAGATCGCGTTGACCCCGAGATCTTCGAGGTAATCCAACTTTTCGTAGACTCCCAGCAAGTCCCCGCCTTTAAAGCCGTGGATGGTGGGCAGGCTTTCCCATTTCTCAAAAACACCTGGCTTGTTCACATGAGAACTCCAGGCAAACCGATCTGGAAAGATTTGATAAAAGACCGCGTTTTTAACCCAGTCGGGCGTTCGATGGTTGTAATCTGTCATGTATCCTCAATTGCGCACAAAATATAGTTGATGCACCAACTAATTATTATACCAAAAATGAGAAATTTTGTGACAGATATCGTATAAGTTTAACGAAGATGTTACCGAGGTAATGATGGGGGAGATGGATCC
>LUZV01000324.1 GCA_001603765.1 Anaerolineales bacterium Chloro_02
AGTAGCGGGGAGTGGATTCGAACCACTGACCTCCGGGTTATGAGCCCGACGAGCTACCTCTGCTCTACCCCGCATCGGAACCTAAAGTATATAACAAAGATCCCCACTTGTCAAATCCAGTTTTTCACCTGCTTTTACACCGTATTTACTAAGCCTTGATTGTCGAAGTCACTTACTTCACTCTCGGTCAGGCTGGTATACAATTATCTTAATCAGAAAGGCTGTTATGACGCACAACAAGAAGCAAATCGTTTACCTCAGCCACGGAGGAGGACCGCTGCCTTTGCTTGGCGACCCAGGACACAAGACCATGATTGAGTTCATGCGCGACCTGCCAAGGGAGTTGATGGATCCTGAGCTAATTCTTGTGATCAGCGCCCATTGGGAAGAGTCCGTTCCCACTTTGCTCGGGTCGCCTCATCCGCCAATGTTTTACGACTATTACGGCTTCCCGCCCGAAACTTACCAGGTCCAATATCCCGCCCCAGGCGCGCCTGAAGCCGCCAGCCGCATTGCCGCAATGCTGCAAGCTGCTGGACTTCTCGCAGAAACTGACCCAAACCGCGGCTATGACCATGGTCATTTTATCCCCTTATTAATGATGTACCCAGAGG
>LUZV01000113.1 GCA_001603765.1 Anaerolineales bacterium Chloro_02
GGATAGGTGTGATTGAGAGAGAAGATTTCACCGTAAATTGTCTGATAACTGCGCCCCGGAATAAGCTCTTCAAGGGTCTTTATCTTATTGTTTTTTTCTTTCGGCGGCTGGGGAATCCCCAACTGAACGCCAAGGCGTTTAAGGCGGTCAGTGAGGTTATTCCAATCATTCATGGAGCAATCCTGAAAGAAGCGCCAGAGATTCACGCTTACTGCCGTAGCCCTCTTCGCCAAAAGGTCCCACACAAGCCGGGCAGCCGTCCGCGCAAGGACATTCGCTGATCATTTCTCTCGCACGTTCGAGCCAGAAACGGTGATCTTTATACAGCTGATTAGAAAGCCCAATCCCGCCTGGGATGGTGTCGTAAACCAGTATCGCTGGTTTTCCGTCATTAAGGATCGATTTTGCTTCAGAAAGCATGGCGATGTCATTGTCGTCGCACATGATGAGCAGGGGCGCAATATTGCGCAGGGCATGCCGCGCGCCTGCCATTCCTGAAATGACGCGCACGCGGGTTTCAACAATCGCGTGACAGCGGTGGCATAACGTCGCGAGATTGTTCGGCGCGTTTGCCTGAAGAGGATCTGAAAAAGTCTTAAAGGGCTGTATGTGATGCACATGTAATTGGTCAGGCGAAAAGGACTGATGACAAGCGGCGCACTTGTATTCATCTCTGGCAAGAATTTTCTGCCTGAGAGTTTGCCAGGTGGGGCCGTAATCGTTGGGTTCTGAATTCCAGAGAGCCAGATCTTTTAGGCGGTTGACGAGGCTGTCGCTGATGGAAAACCAGGCGCCTTCTGTTTCAAGACCGCGCGCGGGCATATCCAGCGGGAGTCTTTCGAGAGTCTCGTTGGTCTGCCAACGGATTTTACGAAACCCTTCAACCCGGATCGAAAGTGAAAGCGGGCCGCTTTGAATGCTGGAACTGCCCACATGCTGCCGGGAGAGTTCCTGAAAGCTTTCTATGGTGGTTTTTATGGTCGGAAGCGTATAGTAATCCGGGCGGGCTGGTTTGAGTTCACAAACTCCTTTAGCCAAATCCAGATCTTCCACGAGGTATGATTCCGCTTCGTGCAGATAGATTGCCTGAGGGTGAACCAACCACTCTGCGGAATGAGCATCTAACTGTCCGATTAGCGCAGGTTTTGCGCCTTCGCTAACGAATAAGGATACGATGTCTGACGTTGAAGACCGCAGCGAAACGCCAGCAGAGGGGTATGCGTCGGCAACCCAAAATTGAGTGCCGTTGCGGGCGAGGACCTCGCCGGAAGCATTCATGCTCTGGAACAGTTCGCGCAAACTGGCGGGCTGGATGGGTCCGAAGCCTTCTTCGGCGGTGAAAGGCAGCTCGAAGATGGCACAGCGCAAGTGTTGATAGAGCACGAGCAGGTTGTTAGGGTCTACCAAGGCCTTCTCAGGGGAATTGTTGAGATACTCCGGGTGATGGGCAAGGTATTGGTCCATGGCGTCGTTGGTGGCGACCATCAGGGCAAGGGAATCCTGCTGCTTTCTCCCCGCGCGCCCTGCCCGCTGGAGTGTGGTGGCGATCGACCCCGGATAGCCGACCAAAATCACCGATTCGAGTTCACCGATATCAATTCCAAGTTCCAGGGCGGAGGTGGCGACAACCAGACGAATACTGCCGTTCTTGAAGCCCTGCTCTATCTCCCGCCGGTCGCTTTTCAGATAACCGCTGCGGTAACCGCGCACTTTCGGGCGCGACTGGGCGGGCAGCTTTTCGAGCAGATAGGTCAGGATCATCTCAACTGTGCGGCGGGTGCGGGCGAAAAGCAGCGCCTGGTGGTTGGAATCGAGCAGCGACTGCCCAATCGCCACGCTTGCCTGGATGCTGGATTTGCGTAATCCGAGCCTCGGGTCAATCAGAGGCGGGTTGTAGAGAAAAAAGTGCTTTTCACCGTGGGGCGCGCCGCTTTGGTCGATCAGGCTTACATGATCGTCAATTAGCGTTTCAGCCAGTTCAATTGGATTGGAAATCGTGGCGGAAGTCAGAATGAACTTAGGAAAAGCGCCGTAAAAAGCGGCAATCCGTTTAAGGCGGCGCAGGACGTTGGCAAAGTGCGCGCCAAAGATCCCGCGATATGTGTGCATTTCATCTATAACCACCAAAGCAAGCCCCTGGAAGAACGGCTGCCAGAGAGTGTGGTGAGGCAGGATGCCTTGATGGAGCATGTCAGGGTTTGTCAGCAGAAAAACCGATTCTTTGCGCATAGCTGATCGCATATGTTGGGGCGTATCGCCATCAAAAATATTGGCGGGCATCGGTCGGTTGGTTGGAGCTGCCTTTAGCAAATCATTCAAACCCGTGAACTGATCCTGAGTGAGGGCTTTGGTTGGGTAGAGATAGAGCACGCGGGAATTCGGATTCGAAAGAGCCAACTGTACAGCCGGCAGGTTGTAGCAGAGTGTCTTGCCGCTGGCAGTGCCGGTGGCGATGACGAGATTCTCGCCCTTCTGTGCGCGTTCGAATGCCTCTGCCTGATGGGTGTAGAGCTGTGAGATCCCAAGTGAGTTTAAACCTGCGACCAGGCAGGGATCAAGAGAGCCTGGCATGGGTTTAGAGGCAGCTTCACACGCAGGCGTGATTTGCCAATGGGTGATACTTTCACGAAAATCCAGATCTTGCTGCCAGCGATTTATGATTGAACGAATGCCGGCCGCAGAAGAGTCATCATTTGCCAAGTTTTGCTTTCTTTTTGACAATATTCGCAAGCATTAAATCCATGATTGGATAGATCCAATTGCCTAAGCGGGTGCCAAGAAAATATGTGAGCTTGGCATCTGCCCCCGGAATGATCGCATAGGTTCCCCGCTCAACCCCTTTCAGCGTTTGGCTGGCAACCAGAGATGGGGATATCGGTTTATCCGACTTTGCCAGCTCACGGGTTTCAAACGGTTTAAACTGATTTTCATAGGCTAACTGAGGCGTGTCTGTGTCAGGTGGGTAAACAATCGAAACCTTAATCCCCTTCGGTTTTAATTCAGCCCGGATCACATCCGAAAACCCGCGCACCGCAAATTTCGCGCTGGAATAAGCGCTGTAGCCGAATACGCCTAATACACCCGCCAGAGATGAGAAGTTGACGATATGACCGCTGCCCCGTTGGAGAAGGTAGGGCAAGAGCAACTTCGTAGTGTTAACCGTACCGTGATAATCGATGTCCATGGTCCACTTGAACACATCCAGGTCGAGCTCTTCCACATAACCGGGCAGGGCAACTCCGGCGCAATTGAAAAGAAAATGGGGCACGCCAAAAGACGTCACGGTTTGATCAAGGGCACTCTTAAGTGCGGTTGCGTCGGTGACATCTACCGAAATGGTCTCGACGATCTGACCTGGCAGCAACCGCGAGGATGTAAGCATATTTCTCGCTTCAGTCAGCTTGGTTTGATCCCTGGCTAGAAGGATGACAGAAGAGCCTGAGGAGACGAGCTGTTTTGCCAACTCCAAACCGATCCCGCTTGAACCGCCGGTTATAAGTGCGAGTTTAGCTTCAAAGAAGCGGGTTTTGCTCATGCGGCACCACAACTTCCACAATTGCCGGAATGGCAGGACGCGCAGGAAGAACTGCTGCTTGTCAGGTTCTTACCTGAGCTAAAAGCATTAACGAGCGAAAGTTGCCGGCGGGAGTCTGTTTTACCGCAGGCTGGGCAGGCAATAGGTTCGTCCGCCTGGCTGAAAGGGCGAAGCACTTCAAACGTTTGTTGGCAGACAGCGCATTGGTATTCGTAGAGCGGCATATATGTTCCTTGTTAACAATATCGACGGCGAATGGCTGGTGAGAGATAATCTTTGAAAGCGCGTTCGAAGTCATAATCTGGCTGCCAGTACCAATCCTGGCGAGCGGCTGTGTCATCTATATCAGCTGGCCACGAATCAACAATTCCTTGTCGGTCGTGATCAGGCACGAAATGGATTTCAGCTTCGGGGAAGGTCTGGAGGGTGATATCTTTCAACTCCTGAGCGTTCGGACTAAAACTGGTCACATTGTAAACCGTCTGAGAAAGATTTTCGCGCGGCGCGGCAGCGAGCATCACGAGGGATTTCACCGCGTCCGGCATGACCATAAAAGGCAAGCGTGCGTCCGGGCGCACGAAGCAGTTGTAAGGCGCGCCTTTTGCCGCGGCGTGCAGCATCTCGGGACCATAGTCGCTTGTGCCGCCGGTTGGAACAGTGTCCGAGCTGATTAAGCCTGGGAAGCGCAGTGAGCGAAAATCAAGGAGGTCGTCCGGGTTGGCGCTATCGGCAAGCTGCTTGTAATGTTTACTGTAGTAGCGCCCAAGATGCTCGCAGTAAAGCTTATTGATCCCATACATAGTGGTTGGTTGAGTGAATTGATCCTCGCGTACTTTTCCTGCAGCTTGTTTGACGGCAAGAGTGGGCAGACCATACACCGCGATTGAGCTGGGGTAAATGAACCTGACCGAATGATGATTTCGGCTGGATTGCGCGGAAGACAGACGCAGCAGATTGAGGGTGCCTTCAACATTGACGCGGTGAGCAAGTTCCGGGTTATGTTCAGCTTTGGTGGAAAGGATCGATGCCAGATGGAAAACCACACTGAAACGGTATTTTTCAAACAGCTTTTCAAGAAGCGGAAAATCGAGAATGTCGCCGGTTTGCCAATGTAAAACCAGCGGCTGCAGGACTTCGTCCAGTGGTTGGAGATCGAGCGCGATGACGGCTTGGTTTTGTTTCGCGAGGTGATGGATTAGCCCGTGACCGATTTCCCCATTTGCTCCAGTGATCAGGATTGCTTCCTCTTGCATAAATTGTCTCCTTTTTTAGTCGGAATCAGGGATTGGAAAGAAAACGCACTCCCGCCTAATACTGGTGGAGGGAGAGGGTGAGATGCGTAATACCGTGACAGTCATGTCATCACGGGGACGACCGAGATCCTGCTTGATTGCCTGGTTGAGGATCGCGTCGGCGATTTCTTGCACGGTGGGCTCATCGTCTTCAAAAAGAGACTCTACTGACGCGCGTAAATCCAGCGGTTGCTCAAACTGACTTCCAGCCTGAAGGATGCCGTCGGACACAAGGATGAAATTGCGCCCCTCTTCAATTTCGAACTGAAAGACAGAGGGCGCGCAGCAATGATCTGTGTCCGTCGCGCTGTCGAAGCGTAAAAATTCCGCTTCACCATCGAAAACGGTCAACACAGGCATGGTGTTGTTCTTGGTGATGACGATAGAGTGCGACTCTAAATCGCAGGAGATGATGCTGAGGCTGATTTGAGCTTTGCCCAGATGTTCCTCAGCGATGTTTGAAAGTACCACTCTTGAGGCGGCTCCATCGTGAAGACCGCTGGCGATGAGTGTGAGAACAGAATGGACCGCTTTCATGGCGATGGCTTTCGAACGCCGACCGCCAAGCTTGCCTTCTGCCATGATAATGGAGATGCCGCCTCGCGGGCGTTCGATAATTTCGACTTTATCACCGTGTTCGGCAGAAGAAAATCTGTCTACCTTCGAAATCGTTGCCTGAAGTTCCATGCCCTGATTTTATCCCATTCCATCTAATCGCGCATGTTAATACTTGATATCATGTAAAATTAGCCTCCTGAAAGAGTGGAGAATCAATTGAAAAGAATTCTATTAATCTTTGCCTTTTTATTGCTTTTTTCCAATTGCGCCGCAAGGATTTCTGCTCCTTCACCTGTTGGAACGGTTTTATCAGCGACTTCAACCGCCCTTGTTGGCGAAACAGCAATCAGTGCAATTCAAGGCATCACACACCGCTCTCCATTGGACGGTAAAACCATCGGGAAGGTCAGAGGAATCGTCACAGCGGTGGATGGCAGTGGGTTTTACATTCAAAGCCTGACGCCGGAC
>LUZV01000114.1 GCA_001603765.1 Anaerolineales bacterium Chloro_02
ACTCGGGGAAGCCGTTGGTCGCATAATATGGATGAACTTACGGGATGCTACACTAGATACTCTCGTTTTGTCGGAACAGTCTTTCCTCCAGCCAACCTGCCACTCCAGCGTCCACCGACATTGGCGCCAATCTATCCGCAGGGATCACCTCTACACGATCCAGGGTAATCCGATGGAGCTTAACCAAAACCTCAAGAAATGGAGTTCACCATGGCAAGATGTACTAGAACAAAAGGTCTCGAAGTTCATCACATCCGCAGAGATGGCGGCAACGGTATTGGGAACGCGCAGGTTCTATGCGGCCCCTGTCATGCTGGAACGTCAACTTATGGAAACCCTGGAACCAGTCCTTCACCATTCAGCGAGGAAACAAAGGGGGAGGCGCTCCGAAGAGCAGGATATCAGTGCCAGTGTACAAGCAACAGAGGCTGCCACTGACAGGGTTGACGCCACTGAGGCGGAGTCAGAAGGCGGCCCCGCCTCAGTGAGACAAAAAGAGCCTGGAAGCTGATAGCCGAATAATTTTTCAATCGGATTTGGCCTTCGGTATTAGAGGGTCAAGTCGGTCGGCCTGCTTCCGAACCCAGGCAAGCCATTCTTCATCGACTGAGAGTTCTGAATTGAGAACTTTCTTTTCGACCGCATCAGCGAATTGGCGTATCAGCTCGCTTTGTTGCCAGTTTTGAATAAAGCTCATTAATTGGGAAAATCTTTCCTTTTCAAGCCGTTCTTGTTCCGCCTGCTCAATCCTCAACCTTCGTGCTTCTTCCCATTTTCGTTCTTGCTCTTGTCTTTCTTCCTCCTGTTTCTTTGCTAAGAAACCGTAATCAATGAGCTTGACGATGAAATTAGCCAGAGTGCTCTCAATTCGTTTCTTAGCGTCTCTCCAATTCTTCCTGACTCCGGCGACCTCCGGGCTATTGATGGACAGCAGCAAGTTCCCAGATGGTACATAGGAGTAGGCGTCCACGCGCCCCATGCTACGCTCCCGTTTAGTTGGTTCCCTTGGGGCCGCCATCAAATCCTCAGAGATTCCAAAGAATACCTGGATTCCTTCCACCATTATGCTGGTGCCTGAATCACTGATCAGCACTTAGTATCCTCGTGATTCGAGTGCCCTGATAATGGCATCAAATATTCGGAGGGATCGTTCCAACTGGTCTTGCGAAACCGAAATGTCCAGGACATGGGCTGAGCCGATCTGAATTCGCCCATTCTCATCCGGTTTGCGGGCAGATAACATCTTGGCAGTTTTAGCTACCAGTGGATGAGGGGCTTCCAAATTTTCCTTTATGACCAGGCAGCTTTGCACAACTTTCTTGGCTGCGCTCAATTCTCTTGGCAAGGAAACGATGTTGGAAGCAGGCTGAGGATGGATGATGATTTTGGGAGCTTTGGGTTGAGAGGGGAGTGAAGTGATATCCACCTTCTGCCCTGCCTGTTTGCGCGCCCAGAAGCCGCGTGGTGGGACTGGGATGTTATTGCGTCTGCATATTTTGGCCAAGCCAACATCAGATATGCCATACTTTTGGGCCACCTTGATCATGGGCTCTGCCCACACCTGGGAATAAAGTCCCTGGCGTGAAATTTCAGAAGAATTCAAACTTGCCTCCCTCCTGGAACATCAGTAACCTTTCACTCATTTACCTGTTCTACTTCCGTGCATACACGGATAGGCACGCCTCAATAGCCTGAATGTCTCGTGCATCTAACAGCGGCTTCTCGGTTTTCAGGTATCCTGGCAGCATATCAGGATTGAGCACCCACACTTCGAAGCCATTAGATTTTGCTTTCACGTACCATCCGGGGTAGAGAACCACCGGTTGGACGGACAATGCCTTTGTGAGCGCCTCTCTGAGAAATCCCCTTAGCCAGTTTGCTTGAGCCTTCGCCTGGACAACCGGGTCTCGATCAGGGGCAAAGCCATTGACCGTTATGGCCTCCCCATCATAAACGATCTCACAGGGGCCTTTTGCCGGTTTGCTGATGGTTTTCGTTTCAATAGTAAAAATTCCAGTCGGCCCTATAAGCACATGGTCAATGTTGAACCCGTTGCCGACGATGTCATGCAGAACACGATAGCCTCTATCACGTAGCAGTTCCAGCTTCTGGCCAATATACTTCTCCCCATCTCTTCCGAGTTTTAAGACTTGGAGCCGCCGTCTTGTCTTCATAGCCTTGACGAGAACGAAGGCCCAGACCATACCGGCCAAAATGGTAAAGACGACCGGTTGGGGAGGGGATTTGAAGATCGCTCTGATCCACTCCATGGCAGCGACGACAAAAGCAAGGGCTGCTAAAACAGCATATTCCAAGAATTTGTCGACTATCCTGTCGATATCTTCCTGCACGGACTGTCCAGGTAGGCGCAATGGCGGAATCTTAAGTGGAGAGCGTTTCTCTTTCTTCTTTCTGATTAAACAAAGCATGGAATCATCCCCCGGGCGGAAAAGATGCAGAGACGAGCTCCTACATCATTATCGGTTTGTAATGGGAATAAGATTAATGAGTTGCCTTTTGCCCGGTCGTCGAAGTCATGTGCTCTTTGCCGGGTGTGGTGGAAGGGCCTTATTTGCCCTTCTGAGCCGTTTTCTGCGGCCCTCCCACCCTCCCAAAACCCCCATGGCTGATGTGTGGCATGTACTTCGTTGCCTGGATGGAGTCGGTTTCCCCGCTTCATGTTAATGGGCCATCAAATTGGCTTTGTGCCTTGGCTTAGGATGCTTAGGTACTCTGAGTATGCGAAAATGCGCCCGCGCTTCTTCCCTGTTATTTCACTCACGATTCCCAACCTGCGCAGATTTTCAAGAGATTGGGTTATAGTGGGCACGGTCAGGTTCAACGTTTTTGAGGCATAGGGGATCGGCAACAGGGGCATTGTCCGCATTAGCTGATGAACCCTCAACGCAGACCCGGCCGCTTTCTTAAGAGTTTCAATCTTGGCACTGTCGGTTTCGAACAGCTTCAGAATCTGCCTGGCAGATTGCGTCGCTTGGTCGGCGGTCTCCATCACTCCTGTGAAAAAGAAGGTGAGCCATCCTTCCCAGTCTCCTTCGGTTCTTATTCTCTGGAGCCAGTCATAATATTCCCGACGATGTGTTTTGAAATACAGACTCAGGTAGAGAATCGGTTCGCTGAGAGCGCCTTCAGCACACAGCAGGAGTATGATCAGCAGACGCCCCACCCTGCCATTCCCATCCAGGAACGGATGTATAGTCTCAAACTGGACGTGAGCAAGTGCTGCCTTGATAAGTAAGGGAGTGGCTACCGGGTCATTATGGAGGAATTTTTCAAACGGCCCCAGACAATCCATAAGCGATTCGAAAGGGGGCGGTACGAAGACCGCATTACCTGGACGGGTGCCCCCGACCCAGTTCTGGGAGCGGCGAAACTCGCCGGGGTCTTTGTCGCTTCCGCGCCCCTTGGAAAGTAGAATACCGTGAATCTCCCTGATTAGGCGTAACGAAAGCGGAAAACCTCCCCTTAATTTGTTCAACCCATAGTTCATCGCTGCAACGTAATTGGAAACCTCCCGCACATCTTCCAACGGCACCCCCGGTACTCCATCGCTTTCGTACAGCAGCAGGTCATTAAGAGAGGATTGGGTTCCTTCTATCTGGCTGGAGAGCAGGGCTTCCTTCCTCACGTAAAAATAGAGAAACAGGGAAGTGTTGGGCAGGATGAGAGTCATGCCGTCGAGCCTGCCCAATGCCCGGTTAGCTTTTTCGAGCAGATCATGATGCTGGCCGGTCAGCTTCAGAGGGGGGACGGGTGGCAATGGCTCCGGAATATACGCCTTGCACGTTTCCCCAACCGTCGAGCAGTCGCGGTAATTGCCCGTCTTGCGCTTCATGCCAGATTCCTCCAGGGGTTAGAGCCAGAGTGGTCGCATCCTATTAAAGCATACTTTATTAGCAGGAATCTTATTAAAATTTAGACAGTCAATTTTCAGTAAGTGCCCAGCTATTAAAGGATGCTTTACTTAGCTGGAGCGTTATTAAAAAATAGCACTTCAATTTTTATTAATGAAGAAAATAATGTGGAGAGTGCTCGGAA
>LUZV01000115.1 GCA_001603765.1 Anaerolineales bacterium Chloro_02
TATTTTTAATTCTGATTTGAACATGCGAAAAAGACATGACTTTAAAAATTCATGTAAAAAGCACTGGGTTGAAGTGTTCCAGTTTGAAATTAATGTGTTTACCCAACCACGTTCACCAAGCGACCTGGGACGACGATGACCTTACGGATAGGGCGGGATTCGAGCGCTTGTTGGACGCTCTCACTTGCCAGCGCCAACTTTTGCGCCTCTTCATCGCTGATCCCCGGCGCGACCAGGATGCGGTCGCGCAGTTTACCGTTGACCTGCACGATCAGGGTGATCATATCGTCTTTGGCAGCCTCTTCGTTTACCTCTGGCCAGGGCTGAGTGTGCACCGAATAGGGCTTTCCCAAACGTTCCCAAAGTTCTTCGGCGATGTGAGGGCAGACTGGCGCCAGCATGCGCAGGTAAATATCCGCCGCCTCGTTCCACTCATCCGAGCCAAACGCGCCGGCGTTCTTGGCGCGACCCATCTCATTGAGCAGCTCCATCAAGCTTGAAACGATGGTGTTGAATTCGAAGTTTTCGAAGTCGTAGGTCACGCGCTTCAGGGTTTGGTGAGTCTTACGGCGAAGCGCTTTCAGGACGTCTGCCTCAGCGCTACCTTCAGCCGGTTCCATGAGCATATACCAAACGCGCCTCAGCCAGCGGCTATTGCCTTCGATACCGCTGCTGGACCACGGACCGCCCAGTTCCCAGCGGCAGAAGAAGATGATATACGCGCGCACGGTATCCGCGCCATAACGCGCTACCAGCTCATCCGGGTTCACCACGTTTCCGCGGCTTTTGCTCATTTTTTCGCCGTCTTCGCCCAAAACCATGCCCTGGTTGCGCAGCTGCAGCATGGGTTCAGCTCCCCGGGTGATGCCGCAGTCGCGCGCGGCTTTGTGGAAAAAGCGCGTGTAAATCAGGTGCATGGTGGCATGCTCTGAGCCGCCGGTGTAAGTGTCCACAGGCATCCAGTAGTTGTATTGGGCAGGGTCAAA
>LUZV01000116.1 GCA_001603765.1 Anaerolineales bacterium Chloro_02
GCGTCACACTCGCCGTCCGGGTCAGATAGGGAGTGAGCGTGACGCTGGGAATAAGCGTGACCGTGCTGGTTAGGGTCGGGGTGGCAGTGGGCTGCAGCGGCCCGCGGTTGATGCGCAGCAGAATCACCCCCAATAAATAACAGGGAATGGTAATCAGGATCAACAGCGTCAGCATGTAACGCGTGCGTGTGCGATTAGAAATCTCGTCCACTGAAACTCCGCCTGCGGTTCGTCTTGTCATCTGCCGCGACATCCGGCAAATTTAGTCAATTATAGCCCACCCTCAGCAGGTATGGTTTAATTTGGCTTAATTTTTCTTGCAAGCTGCAGGCGTCTTACACCGCTACGCGAGGTCGAAGATCTTCCCAGGGTTCAGGATATTGTTAGGGTCGAGGGCTTTCTTCAGCGTGCGCATCAGCTCCAGCTCTTCTGGGGCGACCACGTCCTGATAATAAGCTTTCCTTTTGATCCCAATGCCGTGCTCGCCGCTCAGCTTGCCGCCGAGCGCCATCACGACCTGGTAAAGCCGTTTCACAACCTTATCCTCCAGCTCATACCACGCCTCCAGCGCCATTTCAGGCGGCTTAATCAGGGTTGTGTGCAGGTTGCCATCGCCGGCATGCCCGTACGAAGGCATGGAAAGCGAAAATTCCGCCGATAGTTTC
This sequence comes from Anaerolineales bacterium Chloro_02, assembly GCA_001603765.1. GTDB lineage: Bacteria > Chloroflexota > Anaerolineae > Anaerolineales > Anaerolineaceae > Mesolinea. The sequence goes on from LUZV01000116.1 coordinate 666, forward strand.
GCGATTTCCTCAGTCAGCGCCGGGATTTGCGCGATTGGAACCACAATATCCTCCAGGCTTTGATGGGGCGAATAGACTTTGAAAGCCTCAGCGATGTTGCGCCGCACAGCCCAAACTCGTTCCTGGGTGGTGTAGTTATCGGCAACATACACCTCAATCGCCTTGTTTTCCACGCACAGATCACCAATCATTTCCGCTTCGCTGTCCACTTGCTCCTGGGTGGTGCCGTCCACCTCTATCAGGAGCATCGAGCCGCAACTTTCATAGTCGAGGTGTTCATTGAGATACTTACAAGACGTCTCAACAGACAGCCGGTCCATAAACTCAATCGAGGTCGGCACGATACCCAATTTGCTGAGGATCATCGGAACGATCTCGATCGCGCTTTGCACGTCCGGAAACAGCACTAAAAGGTCCGTCTTTGCCTTCGGGAGAGGTGTCAGCTTGATGGTGGCGCTGGTTACGATCCCCAGCGTGCCCTCCGAGCCGATATACAGGCGCTTGAGGTCATAGCCCGATACATCTTTGACAATCTTCCCGCCAATTTTGAGGATGTCGCCCAAAGGCGTGACTACTTCCATTCCGGTGATATAGCGATCCGTTACGCCATATTTAATCGCCTTGCCGCCGCCGGCGTTTTCAGCGATGTTGCCGCCGATCTGGCATGACTCAAGGCTCATCGGGTAGCCCGCGAAAAACAAGCCGTCGTCCTCCACAATCGCGTTGATTTCGTTGGTCACGATGCCCGCCTGCACTTCGATCATCATATTTTGCAGATCAACGTCAAGCACTTTGTTCATTTTTTCAAAAGCCATCAAAATGCCGCCGTGCAGCGGGATTGCCCCACCCGAAAGACCCGAACCCGCGCCGCGCGGCGTGACCGGAACCAGGCGCGCGTTGGCGAGCTTCATGATCTCCGCCACCTGCAGGGTGCTGGTGGGGGTGACAATCACCTCCGGCATGCCTGAAAATTGATCCTTTGGGGTTTCGTCGTGCGAATAGGCTTCCAGTTTTTCCGCGTCCAGGATAACGTTTGCGGCGCCAACAATTTGGGTTAATTCCGCGACAATCTCAGGGGTGATTGGGTTAAATTTGGTCATGATTTTCTCTCCTCAAGGCGGGAAATTAATTCTGGCAAAACCTGAAAGGCGTCCCCAACAATCCCAAAATCTGCCACCTGAAAGATCGCGGCATTAGGATCGGTGTTGACCGCCACAATCGTTTCGGAGGTCTTCATCCCTGCCAGGTGTTGGATCGCGCCCGAAATGCCCATCGCGATGTAAAGTTTAGGCAAGACGGTTTTGCCGCTCAGACCGATCTGCTGGGGGTAACGCGCCCAGCCGCGGTCAACCGCGTCTCGCGAAGCGCCAACCTTTCCTCCAAGCAACCGCGCCAGGTCGTGCAGTTGGACGAAGTTGTCGGCTTTTTTCATGCCCCTACCGCCAGCCACGATCACATCGCTATCCTGGAGGTTGCTTTCGTCCGCAGCTTCCGCTTTAAAAGAAAGCCGCATCACACGCTTGTCCAACAGCTCGGGCTTTAATTGAACCTGTTCAATTTTTCCAACGCGAGATGGATCCTCCGGCAGGGGTTGGGTGGAGCGCGGTCTCACGGTTGCCATCTGCGGGCGGTGATTAGGCGTTTTAATCGTAGCCAGGATGTTGCCGCCGATCGCCGGGCGGGTTTGGAGCAGGTCGCCAGTCGCGAGGTCGATCTGCAAATCGGTGCAGTCTGCCGTCAATCCGGTATGCAGCCGCATTGCCGCGTGGGGCATCAGCGTGCGCCCATTATTGGTGGCAGCCGCCAGGATGATGTTCGGCTTTCGCTGCTCAACCAAATCCAAGAGCACATTGCTGTAAGTTTCCACAATAAAGGCTTCCAAAGCAGGGTCTTGCACGCTGATCACCAGATCAGCGCCGTGAGAGATCAGACTGTTTAACTCAGCATCGCCGACCTTCGCGCCAATCAACACCGAAACGAGCTGTTCTCCGCAGGCATCCGCCAGGCTTCTGCCTCTCGCCAGCAGTTCAAAGGATACGGGTTTCAGTTTGCCTTCAAACGCTTCCGCGATCGTCCAGACGTTTGTAAATTTATCGCTCATATCAGCTTTCTCTCCTCCAGGAAGTTGATCAGGTCATCCACCGCCGTGCTCACATCCTTATCCTCTTTGATCGTTCTCATCTGCCCGTTGCGGGTCACCTTTGGCGATTTAGTAGAAACCACCCGCGTGGGCGAGCCCTTCAGCCCGAGATACTCTCTTTTTAAGTTAAGATCCTCCGCCGTCAGCACCGGGATATCAACCGTCTTCGCGCGTTTTTTGCCGCGCAGCGTGGGCAGCCTTGGATAGCTGATCTCTTTTACCACCGTAAGCAGACAGGGCAAAGGCAGCCTCAGCGTTTCGATTCCTTCTTCAACAGAACGCTCCACCGTAATGGTTCGCTGCTCAGGGTCAAGCTCATTTACTTTGCGCACATAAGTTGCCAGCGGGATGTCCAATCCGGCAGCAAGATTAGGACCCACCTGACCTGTATCGCCGTCCGTGGCGCGTTCACCAGCCAAAATCAGGTCAAAGTCGCCAATGTGTTGGATGGCGTTCATCAAAACGTAAGCCGTCGCCCAGGTGTCCGCGCCAGCAAACGCCCGGTCAGAAAGGATATATCCCTCGTCGCAGCCCATCGAAATTGCCTCTTTTAAGGCTTTGACAGCGTTAAGCGGCCCCATCGTCAGCACAGTTACCACAGCGCCGTACTTTTCTTTAAGCATCAGGGCTGTTTCGATGGAGTAGAGATCCAGAGGGTTGACTATGCTGACCACACCATCGCGCACCATCGTGCCAGTTTCGGGGTCCATCTTAACATTCCCTGTTTCCGGTACTTGCTTAATTGGAACAATAATTTTCAGCATAAATCCATCTTCCTCCGCCGCCATTTTTCTTCATTCGCCAAAATTGTAACCTTGAATCAGCCGGGGTCACGATACGTCAAACAACACTCACCCCACAATTATAAGGGGAAGGCAGGTCAATTGGCAGTTTGAAGCGTGTATGGTTAATGAACTGTTAATTATTGTCGGAATCTGTTAATAACTTGGTTTTCCGAATTGTTTCCCCTACAATCAGATCATGGGAAAAGACTACTTGCGAATTGATGACCGCCTTATTCATGGGCAGATTGTGATGGCATGGTGTAAGTACCTGTCCATCAAAGAAATTGTGGGTGTCGACGATAAGTTAGTGATCAACAAGACCCTGCAATCCATTATGCTGATGGGCATTCCAGCCGTTTATAAGAAAGCCATTGTGTCCTCAGAAGATGCTAGCGCCATGCTGGCTGTAAAGCCAAATCATAACCGTCTTTTTGTGACTCGCTTCCCTCAGGATCTGGCAAAACTTACAATCGATGAATTATTGTCCTTTGAAACCGTTTATATTGGCAACGCCGCAAAGAATCCTCAGTCGAAATATAATCTTTCGCGTGAAGGCGGCAGTATCGTCTTTGCCAGCGATGAAGACGTAGCCCTCTTTAATGAATTGACATCTCAAGGAGTAAAGTTGGTCATACAAACTGTGCCAAATGCTCCAGCACGCACATGGGCCGAAGCCCAAAATTCAATGCGCCCAATTTAGCAGTACAAGAAGAAGTTGATTTTTAACTTCTTCTTTTTTATCCAAATCTATTCATTTTTTTAAAGGAGGTATTCGTATGTCAGTTTTGCAAATGATCCTGATTGCGCTGTTCGTTTATCTTGGCGCAATTGGATCCATCGTAGGGAACTCAATCGGTTGGTACTGTTTAGGTCGACCGCTTGTGGCATCCTTTGTGGTGGGTCTTATCATGGGTGATGTGCAGACCGCGATGTTGGTAGGGGTTCCCCTGCAGATTGCGTATCTTGCGAACGTCACTCCAGGCGGCGCTGTTGCCTGGGATCTTTCCTTTGCCACCTATATCGGCACCGCCACCGCCCTTGCCCTAAAGGGGACGGTGGATTCCACTCCGGCCCTGATCGGTCTTGCCTTTACCGGCGCTGGTTTGGGCGGTGTTGTGGGCGGCACGATGTGGGGCATTCATTACTCACTGGATGTTTTCCTCAACCGCTGGGCGGAACGTCTTGCTGATCAGGGAGAAACCCGCAAGATGTGGATGCCTAACCTGCTGGGTGGTCAGGCTATTGGTTTCCTGACCCGTTTCGTTCCTGCTTTTGCCGTGCTCGCTGCCATCAGCGCGGCTGGTACCTCAAGCGGATTGAATATTCCTGGCTGGTTTATCACAGGGATTTCAACCTTCGGCAGCATGATGGCTGCCCTCGGTATGGGCATCATCCTTAGTTTTCTGGTTAAGAAGGGCGTCCACTGGGCGATCTTCCTGGCAGGCTTCGTGCTGGTCACATATTTTGGTCTGAACACCATGGCTATTGCGATCGTCGGCGCCATTGTCGCGTTCATTGTCTACGCGATTGGCAACCGACAGGAGGCGTTGTAAGATGGCTAAAACAGTAAGCTCAAAAACACTTCGTAATTCCTTCAATCAATGGTTCTTCTGGAATGGCTGTTCTCAGCAAGCTGAATCCATGTTAGGTTTAGCTTTTGGTCAATCCATGGCTCCGGTTATCGAAGAGCTTTATGATAGCAAGGAAGACAAAGCCGCAGCTCTTAAGCGGCATATCACGCTGTTCAACACCGAATCTCAGGTTGGTTCTGTCTGTAATGGCATCGCCATTGGTATGGAAGAACAGCTCGCGAACGGTCTGGGCACCCCCGAATCCATTCAGGAAGCTAAAGTTGCCCTGATCGGCCCAACCTCCGCAATCGGCGACTCTCTCTGGGTTGCCACCATCATTCCCCTTCTGCTCACGATCTGCCTGACCCTTTCACAGTCGATGACCAACGCTCCCTGGATCGGCCCCGTGCTCTATATGGCAGTCTATCCTCTCGGAACCTATCTCCTCAGCTGGGCAATCTTCCGCACCGGCTATAAGGCTGGTCTGGAAGGCGTACAGCAGTTCATGGCATCCGGACAGCTCGACAAGATCATGGAAGCTGTCACCATCCTTGGGCTTATCGTTGTAGGCGGTCTCACAGCTTCTTTTGTGAACGCAAACCTGAACCTCGACATCAAAACTGCCACCCAGGTGTTTGATGCCGCCACTCAGACCTATACTGACGGCGTTATTTCAGTCTTTAATCTGGACAATTTGCTGAATAGCGTCTTCCCAAAAATTGTTCCTTTGGCTTTAACTTTGTTGGTCTATAACCTCTACGCCAAGAAAAACTGGAAGCCGATCGCGATCATGGGTCTGATCCTTGTTTTGGCGATCGTTGTGACAGCCATTGGCTTCATTCCTGGCATTGGAGCCTTCCGCTAAATACATTTTGGAGTAGACAAATATGAGTGAATTAGAGTACATTTCAAAACTAAAACGTGTAATCGACAAGATTTCTGCTGAACAAACGGCAAACATTCAAGCCGCTGCCGATATTTGTGCCGAAGTAATCAACTCCGGCAAGCTCGTTCACCTCTTTGGCAGTGGTCATAGCGTTCTTCCAGTCCAGGATGTTTTTCCGCGCTACGGCGGTGTCGTTGGCTGGCATCCGGTCATGGATCCTCGCTTAATGTGGAACAACGTGATTGGTCCAGGCGGCGCGCGCGAATTGCTGTGGATTGAGAGACAAGAAGGCTACATCCAGAACTTCCTGCAGAGCTATAACCTGCAACAGGGCGAGGCTATGATTGTATTCTCGCACGGCGGTCTCAACGCTGCTCCCATCGAGGCTGCCATGTATGCCAAAGCCAGAGGGCTGAAGGTGATCACCATTACCAGTGGCGAAAACTTCAAATCAGCTAAGGCTGTTCATTCCTCCGGGAATAAGCTTGGCGATTTGGCAGATGTCTTTATCGACAATTGCAGTCCTCTGGAAGACGCTCTGGTTGCCATTCCAGGGTATCACCAAAAGGTTGGCGCGTCTTCAACGATCTCATCCATCTGCATCGCTCAGTCAATCGCTTCAGAAACCGCCTTGCGGTTGGAAAAACTCGGGCATAAGATGAATATCTTTGTTTCGCCCAACGTTACCGAGGTCCCTAAAGAATACATGTACGAGGTGTACGCGGACTATACGGAAACGGTATTTAAAAACCACAATATGTAGTCTATTAAGGCAAAACGGGAGTTTGAAAACCAAGCTCCCGTTTTTTCTTTAGGAAACCAATAATGGATCTTTCCGCGCTGACCCTCTTCTTTGAAACTAACAAACTCGCTGTTATCAGTTTGGTCTTAATGATGGTCCTCGCTTTTTTGTTAACGCGAGCGATGTCCTCGCTGCGCTCATCAACCGAAAAAGAGTTGGACCGCCTGCGTTATTCTAACCCGCAGCTATATCTCGAACGTCTTCAGAATAACCGTAGGTTGGCGTGGGTTTTCCGCAAGAACGAACTCCTGCTCTTGCGGCTTGATGCCTTAATGCGCTTGGGGCAGGACGAAGAGATCCTTCACCTTATTGAATTGCTCGACCATCAACGCCTTCAACCCCGGGAAAAGGTCGATTACCTTCAAAAACGAATGTCCTTCTTTGCAGCCTGCGGTAATGCCGCTGAAGCAAAAGATAGCTATGAGAAGCTTGAAACCTTTTTGCGGTCAGTCAAGGCTGAAAATGTGCAGCCTTATCGCGACATTCTTGATGAAGGAGAAGAGATCATTCAGGTCTATCTGGATAAGAACACAAATTACCGCTCGGCACTACTAACCAAAACTGAGGCAACCTCAAACCCGGTCCAAAAAGGCATACGTCTCTATCGGCTTGCTAAATTGTCGTGGTTCGCTGGAGACATGAAGGCAGCCCGCGGTTATCTTGCCCAAGCGCAACCACTCCTTCAGGGGAGCGACTATGCCGCCATTGTCGATCAAGCGGAAACGGATCTAAGCATCCTGGCAACCAAATAGCACTAACATCCTCCGGTAATCAATAACATCAAATTTCCGCCGGTTTGAGACTCTCAGGCTGGAATAATCCCACCGCATAGGTTATTATTTCTTTTGGCATGTTTTCTCCGCCCGCATGCCAGAAATCGAGGCTAGCCATGAATCTGCTGACCAGAATGCGCGGGGTTAAAGACCTGACCCCTTCTGAGAAACATATCGTTGACTACATTTTCGCAAATCTGAATGAAATTCTCAATATCGGTATCGTAGAACTGGCTGAGCTTACTTGCACATCGACTGCTACTGTAATGCGCCTTTGCAAAAAGGTCGGTAAGGAAAGTTACATCGATTTTCGGCATGAGCTTTCGTACGAACTCATGCGTTACAACAAGAACTCCATTTTAAAGACTGCACAGACCCCTGTTGATCGGTATGACTCACTGAGCGACATCGTGAACAAGGTTGCTA